>NZ_JASCPO010000238.1:0-8903 GCF_029960145.1 Pseudomonas sp. PS01299
GTCGAGCTATTCTTTGACTGACACGACGCCTTCGCGAGCAAGCCCGCTCCCACCGTTGGTTTTGGGGTGGCCCGTTACTGTGCGGTGGCTTTGAGGCCGGTGAGCAGCAGACGCTGGAACAGCTCTTCTTTCAGGCCTTCCGGGTTGGTCAGTTGCATACGTTCAAGGTGCTCGGGGAACGTCGAAGCCTCCGGCGCATCCAGCGCAGCCTTGCCCAGCTCCAAGATCTCGCTCAGCTTGAACTTGCTCTTCAGCCAGTTCAGCGCCCGCAGCAGATCCCGTTCGATCGCGGTGAAATCACAACCCAGCGGATACTCGGGAAACAGATTCGGATGCTTCGCGGCGATCGCCTGCAAGCGTTGCGGGGTGTTGTCGGCAAAGCGTGGATCGAGGCGGAAATCCTTCGGCAGTTTGCCGACCTTCTGCACCTGTTCGATCAGCCCCGGTTGAAAGCGTGAATCGCTGATGTTCAGCAACGACTCGATTACCACCGCATCGGTCTTGCCGCGCAGATCGGCAATGCCGTATTCGGTGATCACGATGTCGCGCAGGTGCCGTGGAATCGTGCAATGGCCGTACTCCCAGACGATGTTCGAGCTGACCTCGCCGGCGGACTCGCGCCAGCTGCGCAGGATCAGAATCGAGCGCGCATCGTGCAGCGCGTGGCCCTGGGCGACAAAATTGTATTGCCCGCCGACACCGCTGAGCACCCGCCCGTCTTCCAATTGATCGGCCACACCCGCGCCCATCAGCGTCATAGTGAACACGGTGTTGATGAATCGCGCATCGACACGCTGCAAGCGCTTGAGCTCTTCCTGCCCGTACAGCTCGTTGATGTAGCTGATGCGGGTCATGTTGAATTCGAGTCGCTTGCTCAGCGGCAGCTCGCGCAGGCGCTCGTAGAAACTGCGCGGGCCGAGGAAGAAGCCGCCGTGCACCGAGATGCCATCGGTCTGCGCCGACTCATCGAGGGTGCCGGCGTTGGCCTGCTCCTGAGTGTGCACGTCGGGGTAGACCTTGCGCCGGATGATCCCGGCATCCGCCAGCACCAGCAGACCGTTGACGAACATTTCGCTGCAGCCATACAGGCCTTTGGCGAATGGCGCAGTGCCGCCCTCGCGCTCGATCAACTGCGCCCACTGGCTGAGATTGATGTCGTTGAGCAAGGCTTGGTAACCAGCGTTGTCCGCCTGCCGCGCGAGCAATGCGGCCGTGAGCGCGTCGCCCATCGAACCGATGCCGATCTGCAAGGTGCCGCCGTCGCGCACCAGGGTGCTGGCGTGCAAACCGATGAAGTGATCCTGAAAACCCACCGGCATGTTCGGCGTGGAAAACAGCGTGCTGCTGTCCTTCGCGTCGATCAGCAGGTCGAAGGTGTCGATATCGACTTCGGCATCGCCGGGCATGTACGGCAGATCGGTGTGCACCTGACCGACCAGCAGAATGGTCTCCCCGGCGTCGCGGCGCTTGGTGATCATCGGCAGCAGGTCAAGGGTGATGTCCGGGTTGCAGCTCAGGCTCAGGCGATCGGGATGCTCGCTGCTGCTGGCGAGCAATTGCGCCACCAGATTGAGGCCGGCGGCGTTGATGTCGCGGGCGGCGTGGCTGTAGTTGCTGCTGACGTAATCCTGCTGGGCCGGCGCGCTGTTGAGCAGGCTGCCGGGCTGCATGAAGAACTGTTCGATACGGATGTTGGCGGGCAGGCTGTCACGCTGCAGATCGGCGAGGAAATCGAATTCGGGGTAGTCGCCGAACACGCGCTCGACGAAGGGTTCGATGAAGCGCTTCTGCAGACCGTCGCCCAGCGTCGGCCGCCCCAGGCATAGCGCGGTGTACATCGTCAGCTGTCGTTCGGGCAAATCCTTGATCCGCCGGTACAGCGCGTTGACGAAGTGATTGGGCTTGCCCAGCCCCAGCGGCATGCCCATATGGATATGTGCCGGCAGACGTGCAAGCACATCGTCCACTGCCTGTTCGATCGAACACAACTGCACCATCTGAAGCCTCCTGCCCGTTCCGTGAATAGGGGTAGACCGAGCTTGCCTCGACTTTGCTGCAAAGGACAGCGAAAGCCGTGAATCGCAGGCACAAAAAAACCGTCCGAAGACGGTTTTTTTCGTCAGAAGCGCGGCTTATTTCAGGCCGGACATCTTCTGGATCGCGCCTTTCAACTCGTCGTCCGAGCAATCGGCGCAGGTGCCTTTTGGCGGCATGGAATTGATGCCGGTGATGGCTTTGGCGAGGATGCCGTCGAGGCCGCCCTGGTGATCGGCGCGGTCTTTCCAGGCGGCGGTGTCACCGATTTTCGGTGCGCCTAGCAGACCCGTACCGTGGCAAGCGTTGCAATGTTTTGCAATCACTTCATCCGGCGTCTTCGCCCCACCACCGCCTCCAGCGGAGGCAGCGACTTCCATCCCTTTGCATTCCTGTCCCTGAACGCACACCTGGCCGACCGGCTCGAGGCGCTTGGCAATGTCGTCATTCGTCGCAGCTTGAGCGCTGACAGCCCAGAGGGCCAGTACGGTTGCTGGTGCGGCCAGCATTTTCATAATTAGGTTCACGCGTTCACCCTCAATGGTGGCTATTCACGCCTGCGGCCACGGTTCGCAGGCGGGCGCAAGTATAGCGGGTAGCCCGCCACACTGAAACAACCCCATAGTCGAAGGGGTTATACCGCGCTGTGGAAAAACTCATCGGATGCCTTCACCGTCATGGCCTGGCACCTCTGTCTTTAAAAATTCGCCGGCGTGGCTGCGCTGATTAGTCGCGCGGGCGCGTCGAACGGATTACGGAAACGGTGCGGCTTGGTACTTTCAAAATAGTAGCTGTCGCCGGCTTCGAGAATAAAAGTTTCCAGACCCACCACCAGTTCCAGACGCCCTTCCACCAGAATCCCGGTTTCTTCGCCTTCATGGGTGAGCATTTCTTCGCCGGTATCAGCGCCCGGCGGGTAGATCTCGTTGAGAAACGCGATGGCCCGGCTCGGGTGCGCGCGGCCGACCAGTTTCATGGTCACCGCGCCGTCGGAGATGTCGATCAGCTCGTTGGCCTTGTAGACGATCTGGGTCGGGACTTCCTGCAGGATTTCTTCGGAAAAGAACTCGACCATGGACATGGGAATCCCGCCCAGAACCTTCCTCAGCGAACTGATCGAAGGGCTGACGCTATTCTTTTCGATCATCGAAATGGTGCTGTTGGTGACGCCCGCGCGTTTGGCGAGTTCACGCTGGGAAAGCCCTTTGAGCTTGCGGATCGATTGCAGTCGTTCACCGACGTCCAAGGCGGGAGCCTCCTGATGTTGTAAGAATATTGAGCGTTATCATGGCGACAGCGTTCAGTATTTACAACACTTGGCCCCCGTGCTGGCCTCAACCCTCGGAATAGAGCCTTGGCACGCGACGCAGGTTGCAGAAGATCTGGTACGGAATGGTGTCCGCCCACTGCGCCACTTCGCTGGCGAGGATGTTTTTGCCCCACAGTTCGACGATCGAACCGAGGTCCGCTTCCGGCACATCGGTGAGGTCGATGCAGAGCATGTCCATCGATACGCGGCCAAGCAGGCGGCTGCGTTTGCCGGCCACCAGCACCGGCGTGCCGGTCGGGGCATGACGCGGGTAGCCATCGGCATAGCCCATGGCAACCACGCCGATGCGCATCGGCTTGTCGGTGATGAATTTGGCGCCATAGCCGATCGGCTCGCCGGCGGGCAGTTCGCGCACGCAGATGACTTTCGATTCGAGGGTCATCACCGGTTGCAGACGCTCGGCCACGGCGTTGGCTTCTTCGAACGGGGTCGCGCCGTAGAGCATGATGCCCGGGCGCACCCAGTCGCTGTGGATCTGCGGCCAACCGAGCACGGCCGGCGAGTTGCGCAGGCTGACTTCGGCAGCCAGACCCTGACGCGCCGCTTCGAACACCGCGACCTGATCGGCGCTGCTCTGCTCATGCAGTTCATCGGCGCGGGCGAAGTGGCTCATCAGCACGATTTTCGCCACTTTGCCGCTGGCCAGCAGGCGCTGGTAGGCCGCCGCGTAGTCCTTCGGATGCAGGCCGACGCGGTGCATGCCGGAATCGAGCTTGAGCCACACGGTGATCGGTTTGCTCAATGCCGTCTGCTCGATGGCTTCGAGCTGCCACAGCGAATGCACCACGGTCCAGAAATCATGTTCGACGATCAGTGCCAGCTCGTCAGCCTCGAAGATGCCTTCGAGCAACAACACCGGGGCCTTGATGCCGGCCGCGCGCAGCTCCAGCGCTTCTTCAATGCAGGCGACGGCAAACCCGTCGGCCTCGGTTTCCAGCGCCTGGGCGCAACGCACCGCGCCGTGACCGTAGGCATCAGCCTTGATCACCGCCAGCGCCTTGGCGCCGGTGACTTCGCGGGCAATTCGGTAGTTGTGACGCAGGGCTTCTAGGTCAATCAGGGCACGGGCAGGACGCATGGCGGCAGACTTCTAGGCGGTCATGGAAATAAAAAACCGGCGCCGACTGACGACGTGAACCGCCAACAGCGCCGGGAGAGGGATCTTTGAATCGGTTACGGCAACGCGGCGACGATGGAGATCTCGACCAGGATGCTCGGCTTGGCCATCTTCGCTTCGACGGTGGCCCGGGCCGGCGCGGCGCCTTTGGGCAGCCACTGATCCCACACCGAATTCATCCCGGCAAAGTGCGCCTCGATGTCGTTCAGGTAGATCGTTGCCGACAGCAGATGCTGCTTGTCAGTCCCGGCCAGATCCAGCAAACGCTCGATATTGGCGAGCACCTCGCGGGTCTGCTGTTCGACTCCGGCGTCGAAGTCGTCGCCGACCTGCCCGGCCAGATACACGGTGCCGTTGTGGGTGACGATCTGACTCATGCGCTCATTGGTGAGCTGGCGCTGGATTGCCATGTTTTGCGGACTCCTGAGGCTTGTTGCCGTAACGGGAAATATCGAGGCCTTCGGCGCTGATCTGCGGCTTTTTCTTCGCCATCAGATCGGCCAGCAAACGACCGGAACCGCACGCCATGGTCCAACCCAGGGTGCCGTGACCGGTGTTGAGGAACAGGTTCTTGAACGGCGTGGCGCCCACGATCGGCGTGCCGTCCGGGGTGGTCGGACGCAGGCCGGTCCAGAAGCTCGCCTCGGCCAGATTGCCGCCCTGAGGATAAAGGTCGTTGACGATCATCTCCAGGGTTTCACGCCGACGCGGGTTCAGCGACAGGTCAAAACCGGCGATTTCGGCCATGCCGCCGACGCGGATGCGGTTGTCGAAACGGGTGATCGCGACCTTGTAGGTTTCGTCGAGAATGGTCGAGGTCGGGGCCATGGCCGGGTTGGTGATCGGCACGGTCAGCGAGTAACCCTTGAGCGGATACACCGGAGCCTTGATGCCCAGCGGCTTGAGCAATTGCGGCGAGTAGCTGCCGAGGGCCAGCACGTAGCGGTCGGCGGTTTCCAGCTTGCCGTCGATCCATACACCGTTGATGCGGTCACCGGCGTAGTCGAGGCGCTGGATGTCCTGGCCGAAGCGGAATTCCACACCAAGTTTCACGGCCATTTCCGCCAGGCGCGTAGTGAACATCTGGCAGTCGCCGGTCTGGTCGTTCGGCAGACGCAGGGCGCCGGCGAGGATGTCGGTGACATTGGCCAGGGCCGGCTCGACACGGGCAATGCCGGCGCGGTCGAGGACTTCAAACGGTACGCCGGATTCTTTCAGCACGGCGATGTCTTTAGCGGCGCCATCGAGCTGTGCCTGAGTGCGGAACAGTTGCGTGGTACCGAGGCTGCGGCCTTCGTAAGCGATGCCGGTTTCGGCGCGCAGTTCATCGAGGCAGTCGCGACTGTACTCGGACAGACGCACCATGCGCTCCTTGTTCACTGCGTAACGGCTAGCGGTGCAGTTGCGCAGCATTTGCGCCATCCACAGGTACTGGTCGATGTCGGCAGTGGCCTTGATCGCCAACGGCGCGTGGCGCTGCAGCAACCACTTGATGGCCTTGAGCGGTACACCCGGCGCAGCCCATGGCGAGGCATAACCCGGCGACACCTGGCCGGCGTTGGCGAAACTGGTCTCCATGGCCACGGCTGGCTGCCGGTCGACCACCACCACTTCAAACCCGGCACGGGCCAGATAGTAAGCACTGGCGGTACCGATGACGCCGCTACCCAAGACCATTACGCGCATTTTTGTATCCCTCATCGCGGCGGGGCCGCGTACGTCTGTTGTTAGAGCAATGATGCGCGCAGTGTAAAAAAGAATGGCCAGTGCATTTCACTATATAAGCGCCTATATTTGGCGACAATTCTCGGCAAAAACCCTTTTCACGGAGGCGCATCCCCTATGCGTACCAACACTCAGACCAAACGTGAGCTGGACAAGATCGACCGCAACATTTTGCGGATCCTGCAGGCGGACGGGCGCATATCGTTTACCGAACTCGGGGAGAAGGTTGGTCTGTCCACCACACCGTGCACGGAGCGGGTGCGCCGGCTGGAGCGCGAAGGGATCATCATGGGCTACAACGCCCGCCTGAATCCGCAGCATTTGAAGGGTAGCCTGCTGGTGTTCGTCGAGATCAGCCTCGATTACAAATCCGGCGACACCTTCGAAGAGTTCCGCCGCGCGGTGCTGAAGCTGCCGCACGTGCTGGAATGCCACCTGGTGTCAGGAGATTTCGACTATCTGGTGAAGGCGCGGATTTCCGAGATGGCCTCGTACCGCAAACTGCTGGGCGACATTCTGTTGAAGTTGCCGCATGTGCGTGAGTCCAAAAGCTATATCGTGATGGAAGAGGTGAAAGAGAGCCTGAGCCTGCCGATTCCGGATTGAGATTTGTGCTTCCTGATCCGGCCCCATCGCTGGCAAGCCAGCTCCCACAGGTTCAGTGATTAACACATATTCTGTGAACGACAACGATCACTGTGGGAGCTGGCTTGCCAGCGATTGGGTCGACTCGGTTCCAGCAATTGCGCTAAACCAGCACCTGCCGATTCGCCGCCATGTATTCGAAGATCTGCTTTTCAACCCGTGGATGAATCAACTCCACCGGCCCCCGCCCGTTCGGGCATGGCAGGGTTTTGGTGGTACCGAACAACCGGCAAATCAGCGGTCGCTCGCCATACACCGTGCAGCCATTCGGCCCCAGGTGTACACAGTTCAGTTCTTCCATCGCCGCATCCTGCTCGGCGCGGGTCTTGCGCGGCAGGCGTGACATTTCTTCCGGCGAGGTGGTCACCGGCCCGCAGCAGTCATGGCAGCCCGGCACGCACTCGAACGTGGGGATCTGCTGACGCAGGTCGCGAATGGTCTGGCGGTTGCAACTCATCGAAACGGTAATCCACATGAAATAGGCGGCAATTGTGCCGCAAAAGCCGAGATCCACACAGCAACGGCCGACCAGTGTTGCCCGTCTTCGGCCGTGCGGCTTATGCTCCGTCAAATTTTCTCGACACCCAGCCGTTGGATGATGCCCATGAATGCCCGCGCCCGAACCTTCGCGAGCCAACCCCACGTTGCCTCTTACTACGCCGCCAGCAGCCTGCCGCAGCCCGAGTATCCGGTGCTGCAAGGCGAGCTGAGCGCAGACGTGTGCGTGGTCGGCGGCGGCTTCTCGGGGCTGAACACCGCGCTGGAATTGGCCGAACGCGGCCTCAGTGTGGTGTTGCTGGAAGCGCACCGGGTCGGTTGGGGCGCCAGCGGCCGCAACGGCGGGCAGTTAATTCGCGGGGTCGGCCACGGCCTCGACCAGTTCAGCAACGTCATCGGCGCTGACGGCGTTCGCCAGATGAAACTGATGGGCCTGGAAGCGGTGGAAATCGTCCGCCAGCGCGTCGAGCGTTTCCAGATCCCGTGCGATCTGACTTGGGGCTACTGCGATCTCGCCAACAAACCGGCCGATCTCGAAGGCTTTGCCGAAGATGCCGAAGAGCTGCGCAGTCTCGGCTATCGCTACGAAACCCGCCTGTTGCAAGCCGATGAAATGCACACCGTGGTCGGCTCCAAACGTTACGTCGGCGGCTTGATCGACATGGGTTCCGGGCATCTGCACCCACTGAACCTGGCGCTGGGCGAAGCCGCTGCCGCACAGCAATTGGGCGTGCAGCTGTTCGAGCAATCGGCGGTGACGCGTATCGATTACGGCCCCGCAGTTCGCGTCCACACCGCTCAAGGTTCAGTGCGGGCGAAAACCCTGGTGCTGGGCTGCAACGCTTACCTCAACGACCTCAATCCGCAACTCAGCGGCAAAGTACTGCCCGCCGGCAGTTACATCATTGCGACCGAACCGCTGTCCGAAGAACTGGCGCACAGCCTGCTGCCGCAAAACATGGCGGTCTGTGACCAGCGGGTGGCGCTGGATTACTACCGGCTCTCGGCGGATCGGCGCCTGCTGTTCGGCGGTGCCTGCCACTATTCCGGGCGCGACCCGAAGGACATCGGCGCCTACATGCAGCCGAAGATGCTCGAAGTGTTTCCGCAACTGGCGGGCGTGAAAATCGACTATCAATGGGGCGGCATGATCGGCATCGGCGCCAACCGTCTGCCACAGATCGGCAGGCTCAATGATCAACCGAACGTGTATTACGCCCAGGCCTATTCCGGGCACGGAGTGAATGCCACGCACCTGGCGGGCAAGCTGCTCGCCGAGGCGATCAGCGGGCAGCACAGCGGTGGCTTTGATCTGTTTGCCAAGGTGCCGCACATCACCTTCCCCGGCGGCAAGCATTTGCGCTCGCCGTTGCTGGCGTTGGGGATGTTGTGGCATCGGATTAAAGAGTTGGTCTGATGTTTTTTTGAGGCCCTGAATACACCTTCGCGAGCAAGCCCGCTCCCACAGGTGACCGCGCTCCACCTTGAGAACACGGTCGAATGTTGGAGCGGGCTTGTTCGCGAAGGGGCCGAAAAAGGCGCTAAAACGTTCAA
>NZ_JASCPO010000239.1:0-8883 GCF_029960145.1 Pseudomonas sp. PS01299
CGCGAATGCGGTCGGTCATTGAAGGTGATGGTGGCTGACACGACGCCTTCGCGAGCAAGCCCGCTTCCACAGGGGTTTTGCGTAGTTTCATAAATCGTGGGCAATAAAAAGGCCTCCCGAAGGAGGCCTCTTTTTGTCACGCCGCGTAGCGCGGCGCTACTGGATCAGCAGCTGTAGTACAGCTCATATTCCAGTGGGTGTACGAAGGTGCGGACCTTGATTTCTTCTTCGGATTTCAGCGCGATGTAAGCGTCGATGAAGTCGTCGGAGAACACGCCGCCCTTGGTCAGGAACGCACGGCCCTTGTCCAGCTCTTCCAGGGCTTCTTTCAGGCTGCCGCAAACTTGTGGGATCTCTTTCGCCTCTTCAGGCGGCAGGTCGTACAGGTTTTTGTCAGCGGCATCGCCTGGGTGGATCTTGTTCTGGATACCGTCCAGACCGGCCATCAGCAGTGCTGCGAAAGCCAGGTACGGGTTGGCAGCCGGATCCGGGAAGCGTGCTTCGATACGACGGCCGCGTGGGCTGTTGACGTAAGGAATACGGATCGAGGCGGAACGGTTGCGAGCCGAGTAGGCCAGCATCACCGGCGCTTCGAAACCTGGCACCAGGCGCTTGTAGGAGTTGGTGGCCGGGTTGGTGAAGCCGTTCAGGGCCTTACCGTGCTTGATGATACCGCCGATGAAGTACAGGGCGGTTTCGGACAGGCCGGCATAGCCTTCGCCCGCGAAGGTGTTCTTGCCGTCTTTGGCGATGGACATGTGCACGTGCATGCCCGAGCCGTTGTCGCCGTACAGTGGCTTCGGCATGAAGGTCGCGGTGCGGCCGTATGCGTCGGCAACGTTGTGCACAACGTATTTCAGAGTCTGAACTTCGTCAGCTTTCTTCACCAGGGTGTTGAACTTGACACCGATTTCGTTCTGACCGGCAGTCGCCACTTCGTGGTGGTGAACTTCAACGGTCTGGCCCATCTCTTCCAGTGCGTTGCACATGGCAGTACGGATTTCGTGGTCGTGGTCGAACGGCGGAACCGGGAAGTAGCCGCCTTTGATACCAGGACGGTGGCCTTTGTTGCCGCCTTCGATGTCCTGGTCGGACATCCACGAGCCTTGTTCGGAGTAGATCTTGAACATCGAGCCGGAGATGTCCGACTTGAACTTCACTTCGTCGAAGATGAAGAATTCTGGTTCTGGGCCAGCGAAGACGGTGTCACCGATACCGGTGGTCTTCAGGTATTCCTCGGCACGGTGAGCGATAGCGCGCGGGTCGCGATCGTAACCTTGCATGGTCGACGGTTCGATGATGTCGCAAACCAGGATCAGGGTTGCGTCTTCGGTGAACGGGTCGAGAACGGCAGTATCGTCGTCCGGCAGCAGGATCATGTCGGAGGCTTCGATGCCTTTCCAGCCAGCGATGGAGGAACCGTCGAACATCTTGCCGACTTCGAAGAAGTCGTCTTCCAGCGCATCGCGAGCCGGCATGGTCACGTGGTGCTGAGTGCCTTTGGTGTCCGTGAAGCGCAGATCAATCCACTTGACGTCATGATCTTTGATGAGTTGAACCGACTTCGACATAGTGTCCTCCGGGTGGCTTAGGGCTTGGTAGTGGATGCCCTTAATAGGGGTGATGCCGGCGCAGATACTCTGCCAAGGCAACCTGCCTCACAAGGGAGCAAATTGCATGCCAGTGCCCCAGCATGGGTTTTTTGCCCCAATTTCACGCTTTGAGCACTGCAAAGCGACGTAAAGGCGAAAATCTCGCCCCTTAATGTAGCGCTTCAAATCAGAAATGACCCGTTTTGGTGCAAGTGAAACCTTCTGCATATTAACTGGTTAAACCTTGAGCAATTTCCGCTATAATCCGCGCCCCCCTTTTTCGGCTGGCCCTGCGCGCGCTGTTTTCATGAAACTAATCGTAAAAGTCTTCCCCGAGATCACCATCAAAAGCCGCCCTGTCCGGATGCGTTTCATCCGCCAGCTGGCCAAGAACATCCGTGCCGTGCTCCGCGATCTGGACCCGGCCGTGGTGGTGAACGGTGTGTGGGACAATCTCGAGCTGGAAACCCGCGTTACCGACCCCAAAGCCTTGAAAGAGATGGGTGAGCGCCTGACCTGCACCCCGGGTGTCGCGCATTTTCTGCAGATCGACGAGTACCCGCTGGGCGACTTCGACGACATCACCGAGAAGTGCAAACAGCACTATGGCGATGTGCTGGCCGGGAAGATTTTCTCGGTGCGCTGCAAGCGTGCCGGCAAGCATCCGTTCAGTTCGATGGACGTCGAAAAATACGTCGGCAGCAAGCTGCGTCGTGAGTGCGGTGCGGCCGGAATCGACCTCAAAGACCCGGAAATCGAAGTTCGCATCGAAGTTCGCGACCAACGGTTGTTTGTCATCCACAGCCAGCACAACGGCATCGGCGGTTACCCGCTCGGCGCTCTGGAGCAGACGCTGGTATTGATGTCCGGCGGCTTTGACTCGACGGTTGCCGCGTACCAGATCATGCGTCGCGGCCTGATGGCGCATTTCTGCTTCTTCAATCTCGGCGGGCGTGCCCACGAATTGGGCGTGATGGAAGTCGCGCATTTCATCTGGAAGAAGTACGGCAGCTCGCAACGCGTGCTATTTGTCAGTGTTCCGTTCGAAGAAGTGTTGGGCGAAATTCTCGGCAAAGTCGATAACAGTCATATGGGCGTCGTATTGAAGCGTATGATGTTGCGCGCATCGTCGGCCATCGCCGACCGGCTGCACATCGACGCGCTGGTCACCGGCGAAGCGATCTCCCAGGTATCGAGCCAGACGCTGCCGAACCTGTCGGTGATCGACTGCGTGACCGACAAACTGGTCCTGCGCCCACTGATCGTTGCGCACAAGCAGGACATCATCGACACGGCCAACGAGATCGGCACCGCCGATTTCGCCCGGCACATGCCGGAGTACTGCGGGGTCATCTCGGTCAATCCGAAGACCGCCGCCAAGCGCCACCGTGTTGAGCACGAAGAGAAAGAATTCGACATGGCGGTTCTCGAGCGTGCGCTCGAAAACGCCAAGCTGGTGCCGATCGATCGAGTGATCGACGAATTGGGCCAGGACTTGCAGATCGAAGAAGTCGGCGAAGCGCTGGCCGGTCAGATCGTTATCGACATCCGTCACCCGGATGCGGCCGAGGATGACCCGCTGGAACTTGCCGGCATAGAAGTACAGACGATGCCGTTCTACGCAGTGAACGCTCGTTTCAAGGAGCTGGATCCGACTCGCCAGTACCTGCTGTATTGCGACAAAGGCGTGATGAGTCGCCTGCATGCTCACCATTTGCTCAGTGAGGGGCATGCCAATGTGCGCGTTTATCGACCGAGCTAAGTGCCCGGGGCTGTTTGCCTGTGGCCTGCGTCACCGGCCCCCCGACACCGCCGTCAAGCTGTAACGGCCATGCCGGACACTACTGTTAATCGCTGCCAAGACTTGTCAGCAAACCGAATCCTCTGATCGAGATACACAAGTGATCGAAAATCTACGTAACATCGCCATCATTGCCCACGTTGACCATGGTAAGACCACCCTGGTAGACAAACTCCTGCGTCAATCCGGCACTCTGGAGCGCAACGAGCTCAACGACGAGCGCGTGATGGACTCCAACGACCAGGAAAAAGAGCGCGGTATTACCATTCTGGCGAAAAACACCGCCATCAACTGGAACGGCTACCACATCAACATCGTGGACACCCCGGGCCACGCCGACTTCGGCGGCGAAGTAGAACGCGTAATGTCGATGGTTGACTCCGTTCTGCTGCTGGTTGACGCTCAAGACGGCCCTATGCCGCAAACCCGTTTCGTGACCAAGAAGGCGTTCGAAGCCGGCCTGCGTCCAATCGTGGTCATCAACAAGGTTGACCGTCCAGGCGCGCGTCCGGACTGGGTTCTGGACCAGATCTTCGACCTGTTCGACAACCTCGGTGCTACCGAAGAACAACTGGACTTCCAGGTTGTTTACGCTTCGGCCCTGAACGGCATCGCCGGTCTGGATCACACCGCCATGGGCGAAGACATGACTGCGCTGTACCAGGCAGTTGTCGACCACGTTCCGCCTCCGGCCGTTGACCGTGACGGTCCGTTCCAGATGCAGATCTCCGCTCTGGACTACAACAGCTTCCTGGGTGTTATCGGTGTTGGCCGTATCGCTCGTGGTCGCGTCAAGCCGAACACCCCGGTTGTCGCGATCAGCGCCGACGGCAAGCGCCGCAACGGTCGTATCCTGAAGCTGATGGGTCACCACGGTCTGCACCGCATTGACGTTGAAGAAGCAGCAGCCGGCGACATCGTCTGCATCAGCGGCTTCGACGAGCTGTTCATCTCCGACACCCTGTGCGACATCAACACCGTCGAGGCGATGAAGCCGCTGACCGTTGACGAGCCAACCGTTTCCATGACCTTCCAGGTAAACGATTCGCCATTCTGCGGTAAAGAAGGCAAGTTCGTGACCTCCCGTAACATCAAGGATCGTCTGGACAAAGAGCTGCTGTACAACGTTGCACTGCGCGTTGAAGAAGGCGACTCGGCTGACAAGTTCAAGGTTTCCGGCCGTGGTGAGCTGCACCTCTCGGTACTGATCGAAACCATGCGTCGCGAAGGCTTCGAGCTGGCTCTGGGCCGTCCTGAAGTGATCATCCGTGAAGTTGACGGCGTGAAGCAGGAACCGTTCGAAAACGTCACCATCGACATCCCTGAAGAATCGCAGGGCAAGGTCATGGAAGAGATGGGTCTGCGTAAAGGCGACCTGAGCAACATGGTGCCGGATGGCAAGGGCCGTGTTCGTCTGGAATACAACATCCCTGCTCGCGGTCTGATCGGTTTCCGTAACCAGTTCCTGACCCTGACCAACGGTGCTGGCATCCTGACCTCGATCTTCGATCGTTACGCTCCAGTGAAGTCGGGCCACATGTCCGGCCGTCAGAACGGCGTTCTGGTTTCGGTTGAAACCGGCAAGGCACTGACCTACTCGCTGGAAACCCTGCAGGCTCGTGGCAAGCTGTTCGTAGAACACGGCCAGGAGATCTACAACGGTCAGATCGTTGGTCAGAACAGCCGCGACAACGACCTGGGTGTGAACCCTACCAAAGGCAAGAAGCTCGACAACATGCGTGCTTCGGGTAAAGACGAAACCATCGCTCTGGTACCACCTGTTCGCTTCACTCTGGAACAGGCTCTGGAATACATCCAGGAAGACGAGCTGTGCGAAGTCACGCCTAAGTCCATCCGTCTTCGCAAGAAGATCCTGGACGAAAGCGAGCGTACCCGCGCTGCCAAGAAAGCCAAGGCGTAATTTAGCCCGAGCTTGAAAAAACGCCCCCGGTCGCGAGACCGGGGGCGTTTTTGTTTGTCCGGGATTTAACCGAGACGGGGGCGGTGTTTGTGCTGGCCTCTTCGCGAGCAAGCCCGCTCCCACAGTAGATCTCGGTGAACACAAATCTTGTGTACGCCACAGTTCCCTGTGGGAGCGGGCTTGCTCGCGAAGGCGGCCTGAAAGGCGCCGAAAATTTCAGGAAAGATCAGAACTTCTCGATCGACCGCGAGTTCTGCACTCGCTCCACTTCTTTGGGCTTGTACGCGCAATACCCCGGACGCGGGCCGATTTTCGGGTGGTTGCGGCAAGTGTCCGGGCGTTTGTCATAAATGGTGCACAGGCGGCTCTTACGATCCAGGTAGTAGCAATCGTTGTTGCTCATGCGCTGTAGAGTAAAGATCCCCGACTTCTGGTTGAAGCGTTCGACCAGACCTTCCTTTTGCAGGCGCTTGGCGATGTTCTTCGGCGGATCGCCCAGCTCGAACTCGTCGACCACGCCGATACGTACCAGGTCCTTGATCTTGACCTCGACCGGCAGGGTGCAGCAGCTGGAGACACAAGAGCCGCACATCGGGGCCGAATATTTGGCCCACGTATCGAGACGGTCGATCTCGGCGGCGGCAATCAGGTTGGGCTTCATCATCGGGGGTTACCAGGCGTGTGTGCATCAGGGCGCGCGATCATACCGGGACTGGTGGATTTTTGAACAACCTTTCGCCAGATTTTTGCAAATGCCGCGCAAATGTCATTCAGTCCGGCACGGCCCCTGCATTCATTAGCCCACTCGCCAAGGTAATGCCGGGCTATCTCACCGACTTCGGAAAAACTGCCGAACCAGCGCCTCTACCGTCGGTCAGACCGTCTAGGCTCAGACAATTCCCCGCTCGCTCGAGGTCCTATCGATGACTCAAGAACCACTAGTTCGCGAAGCAGAGGTGGCCGCATTCCGCGATGCCGTCCTGACCAAGCTCACCTATGCAGTGGGTAAAGACCCGGATCACGCTTTCGACCATGACTGGTTCGAAGCCATTGCCCTGGCGGCGCGCGACCACATGGTCGAGCACTGGATGGACCACACCCGGCAGATCTACCGCAAAGGCCAGAAACGGGTGTATTACCTCTCGCTGGAATTTCTCATCGGCCGTTTGCTCTACGACAGCCTGAGCAATCTCGGCCTGCTCGACGTCGCCCGTGAAGCGCTGACCGAGCTGGGCGTCGATCTGGAACGGATCCGCCTGCTGGAACCTGACGCGGCACTCGGCAACGGCGGCCTCGGACGTCTGGCGGCGTGCTTCATGGAAAGCATGTCGACCCTCGGCATCGCCGGGCACGGCTACGGCATTCGCTACGAGCATGGGCTGTTCCGGCAGGCCATCGTCGATGGTTGGCAGCAGGAGCAGACCGAGCACTGGCTGGATTTCGGCAACCCGTGGGAGTTCGAACGTCCGGAAGTGGTGTACTCGATCGGCTTCGGCGGCAGCGTCGAAACCGTCACCGATGCCAGCGGCAAGACCAAACAGGTCTGGTCGCCTGCGGAAACCGTGCGCGCGATTGCCTACGACACCCCGGTGGTCGGCTGGCGCGGGGCGAGCGTCAACACCCTGCGCCTGTGGCGCGCCCGGGCCATGGAAGATCTGCACCTGGAGCGCTTCAACGCCGGTGACCACTTGGGCGCCGTCGCCGAAGTGGCCCGGGCTGAAAGCATTTCCCGCGTGCTTTACCCGGCAGACAGCACTGAGGCCGGGCAGGAACTGCGCCTGCGCCAGGAATACTTCTTCGTCGCCGCTTCCTTGCAGGATTTGCTGCGTCGTCATCGCAACATGCACACCTCGGTGCTGACCCTGGGCGATCACGCAGCGATCCAGCTCAACGACACTCACCCTTCGATTGCCGTCGCCGAACTGATGCGCCAACTGGTCGACGTCTACGACGTGGCCTGGGATGCGGCGTGGCAAGTCACTGTCGATACCTTGTCGTACACCAACCACACGCTGTTGCCCGAGGCGCTGGAAACCTGGCCGGTCGGCCTGATGGAACGCATGCTGCCGCGGCACATGCAGATCATTTATCTGATCAACGCCCAGCACATCGACTCGCTGCGGGCCAAAGGGATCCACGATTTCGACGTGCTGCGCGCGGTGTCGCTGATCGAAGAGGACAACGGTCGCCGGGTGCGCATGGGCAACCTCGCGTTCCTCGGTTCGCACAGCGTCAACGGCGTGTCCGGGCTGCACACGCAGTTGATGCGCAAGACTGTGTTCGCTGAACTGCACAAGCTCTACCCGGAGCGGATCAACAACAAAACCAACGGCATCACCTTCCGCCGCTGGCTGTTCCAGGCCAACTCCGAACTGACCTCGATGCTGGTCGACTCCCTCGGTCCGGAAGTGCTGGATAACCCGGAAGAACGCTTGCTCGACCTCGAACCGTTCGCCGAGCAACCCGCCTTCCGCAAAGCCTTCGCCGAACAGCGCCTGCACAGCAAAAAGGCCCTGGCCTATCTGATTCACGAGCGGCTGGGGATCGCGGTCAACCCGGCGGCGATGTTCGACGTGCAGGTCAAACGGATTCACGAATACAAGCGCCAGTTGCTCAACCTGATGCACACCGTGGCGCTGTATCAGGCGATCCGTGCCGAGCCGGAAACCGACTGGGTGCCGCGAGTGAAAATCTTCGCCGGTAAAGCGGCGGCCAGTTATCACCAGGCCAAACTGATCATCAAACTGACCAACGACATCGCCCGGGTGGTGAACAACGACCCGACCGTGCGCGGTTTGCTGAAAGTGGTGTTCCTGCCCAACTACAACGTCAGCCTGGCGGAAAGCATCATTCCTGCGGCGGACTTGTCCGAGCAGATTTCCACGGCCGGGTTCGAAGCCTCGGGCACCAGTAACATGAAGTTCGGCCTCAACGGTGCGCTGACCATCGGCACCCTCGATGGCGCCAACGTGGAAATGTGCGAGCGTATCGGTGCCGAGCACATGTTCATCTTCGGCCTCAGCGCTCAGCAGGTTGAAGCGCGCAAGCAGAACCACGAGTTCAGCGCCGCGCCGGACATCGCCGCGTCGCATCGTTTGAGCGACGTGCTGCAAGCGATCCGCAGTGGCGTGTTCTCGCCAGATGACACGTCGCGTTACACCGGATTGATCGATTCGCTGGTGGACTACGACCGCTTCCTGGTCTGCGCCGACTTCGATTCCTATTGGGAAGCGCAAAAACGCGTCGATGCGCACTGGCACGATTCCAACAACTGGTGGCGTTCGGCGGTGCTCAACACGGCGCGGATGGGCTGGTTCTCGTCCGACCGGACGATTCGCGAGTACGCCACGGATATCTGGAAGGCACTGGAGTGATTTTCTGCAACAAATGTGCGTAAGGCCCAACGTTTGTTGGGCCGGATCGATATACTGAGCGCCGGTTACCGGGCTGTTCAGTCACCACTGATCCAATGTAGGAGTGAGCCTGCTCGCGATAGCGCCGTCACATTCAACAGCTTCGTTGACTGACAAATCGCTATCGCGAGCAGGTTCACTCCTACAAGGGTTTGT
>NZ_JASCPO010000023.1:0-45817 GCF_029960145.1 Pseudomonas sp. PS01299
GCAGGCGGGGGCAGGATGGCTCAGGAGGCGGCAGTCAGGGCCATACACGCAGACGACTGGCCGCGTTCTATCGCGGCCAGTCGTCCGGCGTGTATCTGGTTCAAGCAATTTTCAGCGCCATGAGAATGTCCAGCGGTGTCTGGGCAAATGCCCGGGCCTGTTCGGTCATATCGGCAAGGTTTTCTTCGGCCGTCAGCAGCGGCTGGTCACCCTTGTGCAGCACTTCGCCCTGCTCACCGATGACGGCCCACGCCAACTGCGCCCAGTCTTGCGGGTCGGTCATGCCTTGCTTGATCGAAATCAGGAACAGCTGCTGCACGCGGCTGATCGGTACGCCACCGCCGGTGACCGGACTGGCCAGCACCTGAATGTTGTTGTTGAACAGCGCGCGTTTGCACAGTTGCAGGTTGAGAGTGTCGCAACGTTCCTGCACCTGCCTTTCGGCGGCTTCGCTCTGGCACGGGGCGGCGACGCCCATGCCGATCAGCACGGTGACAGCCTGCACCAGGTCGTCGTAAGACACGGAGCCGACAGCCATCGACAACTGCTGCAGGGTTTTCGGTGCGTAGGCACTGGCGGCGAGCGCTTCGAGCACCGGGCTGTAAATCTCTGTTTGCAGCGCAGCCTCGCCGGCGGGACCAGTGACCGTGCCGGGAATGCTCTCAATCGCTTGCAGCAGGACAAAACGGCTTCTCAGCAGGCCATCGCGTTGCTCGGCGGCAGACAGCCGATTGGCGCCACGTACGTACAGATCCCGGCGGAAGTTCTGATTGATGAAGTAGTCGCGCGCCTGTTCGCGCATGATCGGGTGCTCGATACCTTCCAGAAAGTCCATGCCTTCTGCACTCAGATTCAGCGCAGCCACGGTGTCCAGCGGTACGGCCGTGGTGGCGTAGTCGAGTTTGGCTGCGGTCATGGCATCGACCACGTCGATGAAATACATGCAGTCCCAGTTGCGATTGAAATACTCGTGGGCCACGTACTGACGGTTCTGGCCCTTGATGCTCTGCAACTGGGCACCCAGGGCCGGCGCCGCTCTGGCGTACTTCGGATTGGCCGCCAACAGCGCTTCGGAAAACTGCATCGCGGCATCGATGCGCTTGGCCGGGCTGGTCGAGGCCTGGCTGGCAAAGCGGTTGTGCAGGCTGAACAGATTGCGCAGTGGCGCCGAAGGTGACCAGCCCGGGAAGCAGTTGTAGCTGACGTACAACATGCCCCCTGGCTTGAGGTGGCGCCGGGCGAATTCGACGATCAGTTTCTGGTTGTCACGGCTGACCCAGGTCCAGATGCCATGCAGGCTGATGCTGTCGAAGGCCGGCAGGTCATCACGGGCCAGCAACTGCTCGAAGCTGTCGTCATACAGTCGTGCCTGGCTGTTCCAGTCATTCGCCAGCGCAATGGCATGCGCGGCCTGGGACGGTGTGAAGTCGGTGCCGACGTAGTTGCCCGGGTTGGCGGCGGCGTGGATGTTGATTGAAACACCCTGGCCGAAGCCCAGTTCGCAGTGGTAACCGCCGGTGTCTTCGAGGGTGGCAAAACCGCGCAACAACAAACAATAACGCTGGAACACCGGGTTGATTTCCCGGCTATACGAGTAGGTGTAGCCCTCGTCGGTGAAATACCCTTCGTTCCAGGCATTGCTCATGTTTACATCCTTCAATTCGCGAGTGAGCCGCTCTTATAAAGGGTTGTCATTACGCACCACAAGCGGAAAAACATGTAAGTGAATCTTACGATTGCAAAGGCACATAGATGTCCGTCTGCCATTGCTCCTGCGGGGTCTCGGGATACACGCTCAGGTAATGGAAAAACAGCGGATGATCGCGCAATTCCTCACCGCTGGCAGGCAACCAGTCACGGTAGACCGGATAGATGGTTTCGCCGATATGATCCGGCGAACCGACGTGCCGCACCACCACGCAACGTCCACCGGGAATGACGAGTTCCCCCACGCCGAACGTGTTGGGAGCTACCGGCTCTTCAATCTCGCCACAGATGGCGAAGCGAAAATCCTGCGCCGCAGTGGTGTCGGGGTTGTTGTAGGGAATGCCGAAGGTGCGACTCGAGGCCACCGGTGACTGCCCGCTGTGCATGCGCCAGGCGATGAATTTCTGCACGCTTTGCTGCACCTCCCCCGGCGCGCCGCGATGTTCAAACGCAGCGACCCGTAGGGTTGGAAAATTGATGATTCTGGTTTGCATGATGACGCTCCTGGAAAAGTGGGGGATGGCGAATACCGCATTCCAGGTCTGCCAGTTCGGTTGCTTCCTGAAGGCACTTGGCGTCATGCCGAAGTCGCGCCGAAAGGCGCGGCTGAATGCTTCCGGACTCTCGAAACCGGCGTCAGACGCGGCGTCCAGTATCGAGTGTTGCGGCTGCGCGGCCAGCCGATGTGCAGCCCGGCGCAAACGCATCAGTTGCACGTAGCGCGAGACCGGCACGCCAACGAACGCGCTGAATTGCCGATGGAAGTGAAACACCGAAAAGTTCGCCAACTGACTCAACGTATTCACCGACAGGTCACCTTCGAGATGGGCATCGATGTAGGCGAGCACGCTGTTGAAGCGCCGGGTATAGGCGCGGTGGGTCGGCAGGTCGGACACGGGTTGGAAGCTCCTGGAAGTGCGGTCTGCTATAGCCTCGTCGATTTCCGGGTCGGCACGCCTAGCCGGGTTTGCTCAAGTGTCATTCCTACAGGGGCGCGTGTGGAGTCAGCGGCCGTGCGCCGCGTCCGCCAGTTGCCCGGTATCGACCCGCACGAACACCGAATCGCCCACCGCCGTCAGCACTTCTCCGGCGTACACCTCGCAGATCACCCGAGTTTTGCGCCCGACGTCGCCTTCGACCCTGGCGCGCAAGGTCAGGGTGACGCCCATCGGTGTGGGTTTGATGAACTTGAGTCCGAGGTTGCCAGTGACGCAGTCGATGCGCGGCAGGCTGCCCGGCTCGCGATGTTCGTGGCGGTAGTGGTAGGCCATGGCCGTCCAGTTGGAATGGCAGTCGACCAGCATCGCCAGCAACCCGCCGTACACCAGGTCCGGCCAGCCACAGTATTTGTCGTCCGGCAGCTGTTCGGCCATGACGTGCACGCCGTCCTCGTGCCAGTAGCTTTTGACGTGCAGCCCGTGAGGGTTGCGGCCGCCGCAGCCGTAGCAGACGCCTTCGGGGGCGGCGAGGTCTTGCAGAGGCGTTTCGGAGCGGGTCATGGGTCTGATCATCCTGAAGTGGTGAGCCCGGTCAGGCGCAGGCGGTTGCGCCCACCGCGCTTGGATTCGTAGAGCGCGGCGTCGCCTTGTTCGATCAATGCCGCGAGGCTGGCCGGTGGCTGGTTGAACAGGGTGGCGCCGATGCTCAGCGTCACCGGTTCGGCGGTGGGGAAGGTCTGGGCGGCGCTGCGCTGAAATTGATCGCGCAGGGCATCGCCCAGTCTGACGATGTGATCACTGGGCGCGTTGCTCAGCAAAATCACGAACTCGTCGCCGCCCAAACGGGCGGCCAGCGCCTCATCGGTGGTCTCGGCGCGGATCATTTCGCTCAACGCCACCAGCAAACGGTCGCCGGCGCTGTGGCCGTACTGATCGTTGACCGATTTGAAGTTGTCGATATCGATCAATAGCAGGGCGCCGGGATGCGCCGCAGACACGCCCCGCAGCAGGCCCGGCGCGCGCATGTCGAGGGCGCGGCGGTTGTAGAGCGCGGTCAGTGGATCGCGGGCGGCCAGTCGGGCGATCTGCTCCTCGCGCCGGTAGCGTTCGGTGCCGGTCATCGACAGTGCAATGAGCATGATCGCCATCGCGCCCTCGACCAGCGAGATCTGGATGATGACGCCACGGAATGCAGCCAGGTCGATCAGCGTGCCGGGGATCACCACGGTCAGGGCCTTGGCCACATAGAAGATGCCGTGACCGAGCAGCACATAGCGCAATTGCACCGCACCGACACTCAGCGATTTGCCATGCGGGCGCAGCAGCAAACTGGCCTTGAGCGTCGAGGCGGCAACCAGCAGCGAGTTGGCAGCCAGCATGACTTTCGACCACAACGGCCCGTCCGGCAGCAACAGCAAAACCAGCCAGGTGACGAAAATCAGGTACCAGGCGCGTGACAGGCGGATCTGCGTAAAGCGCGCCACTCCCAGCAGAAACAGAAAATGCGCGGTCACCAGCAAGCCGTTGGCGAACCAGATACCGATCAGCAAAAAGCCGTTGCTACGCAGCAGGGCCAGGGTAGAACCGACGGTGATGGTGGCGAAACCGGCGCTCCAGAACAGCAGCGAAGGCTCACGAATGCTGCGCCACTCGACCGCCAGGTACAGCGCGGCAGCGGCTGCGAGAGCGATCGAGATGGTCAGCATCGTTGGTGGGTCGAGCGGCATTTCCGGGGGAGCCTGTCAGAAGGTCGGTAAGGCCGCCGATTGTAAGCGTTCGGGGCCGTTTTGGCAGGCGCCGCATACGATCATCACCGACCGGCGTCCACGCTCATTCGTGAGGCGTGAGCCAGGTGTCGACGACCCGCCGATCCAGTTCTTCCCAGTACGCCATGCCCAGCACCCGGGTGGTGTTCAACCCGCGCAAATAGCCACGCAACTGATTGGCGGTATCGCGCTTGAGCTGCGCATCGGTGATGTCCTTGTCCAGCAACACGTTTTCGTACTGCACCAGGTATTCCGCCACCCGCTCGCGAAAGTCGGGCAGAACCGCGTCGCGGATCAGGTCAAAGGTTCTCAAATCGGCTTCCTCACTGTTGTTTTAGTCATTGGGGATGAGTGTGTACCCGTCTTTATCGTGCGCAACTATCGCTAGAAGTAATAGTGACCATCACGAAACGCAAGTTCAGCTTTGCTGGCAATAGGCGGAAAATTGCCCTCATTGAAAACGCAGCTCAAGGAAATTGCGCGATGAAGACACTGACCCGACTGGCGCTGACCGCTCTGCTGATGAGCGGCATGGTAGCCACGGCACCGTCTTACGCCGACGACGCCTGTGCGTGTCATCTTCAGCCAATCGCCGGCAGCAGCGCGACTTTGCAGCATTCACAGACCGTGGGTGTGTTGTACAGCGAAAACACCCGGGAAAACCTGCAATACCTGACGCGCTACCACGATATGGCGCTGCACGGGGCCAAGGATGCACTGGATCCGCGAATTCGCGCAGCCTTTGTCAGCAGCTCCGACCCGGAACTGGCGATCGATTGGTTGCTCAGCTCGTTGCAACGCCAGTTTCTGTCGGTGACCGTTTACGACAACCTCGATGCACTGATTCTGGCGCATCCGGACATCGTGGTGAAACTCGACACCTTCAACCGCTTGCTGACTCAGCAGAACAGCCTGTACGAGGCGCATTTCATCGCGCGTTTCTACGATGCCGACCTGCAGTACATCGGCAAAGCCGAGGGCTCGGTGGAGAAACAGATTTCGTCGGTCTGGGTACACGACAAAGCGGCGCACGAGATTGCCGCGCAGATCGAGCAGCAACGTGACCTGCAACTCAATGCCTTGAAGCAGTTCGACGCCTCGCTCAAGGCGCTGGTGGCTTCCAGCTGAACACTCAAAACCAAAAGGGCAGCGGCGGCGCCGTGACGCTGAATCGCTGCCAGATGAACCGAACCTTTATTTTCAGGATGACCCCGATGCGTGCTTTGATTGCCCCGACCCTGGCCGTTGCTTCCTTGCTGCTCGCCGGTTGCGCCTCCGCACCGAACGACCCGACGCTGACCTTGCAGACCAACAAGACTCCGGCGCAATACGCCGATTGCGTGGTGCCGAAGCTGCAGGGCAGTGCGCTGAACCCGACCGTTTCGCAGACCCAGCGCAGCTACCGGATCGTGGTGCCAAGCAAGGTGTCGGCAGACAACGTGCTGGAAGCCTATAAGGCCGGCAACGGCGGCAAGGTGTTCATCTACGAGCGCCACTTGCTGGCTTCGAACTTCCTGCCTTCCAGTTTTGAACGCGCCGCCCAGGACTGCATCTGACCCGGCTGCGCAAACCGTTTTAACCGAGCTCCTTTGGTTGGCCGCAACCAACCAATACTTTGCCCCGCACCTCATTCGGTTGTGGGGTTTTTTTTTGCCGGAGTTTGTGTGGTTCAGGCGACGTCGATCACCACCTTGCCAATTGCCTTGCCCTGTTGCACCGCGTCATGCGCCTCTCGCGCCTGGCTGAGGCTGAAGCGTTCAGCATGCATCAACGGCTTGACCTTGCCTTCTTCGATCAACCGCGTGGCGTAGCCGAGGATTTCTGCGTGGTGCTTGCGCCCGACGCCGGTGAGCATCGGCAGTAACACGAAAATCCCCGACAGCGTGGAACTGCGCAGCGAGCCGGTGGCCAGATTGTGGGTGCCGAACGCTGCGCAACTGGTGACGTGACCGTAGAGGCGGATTGCCGCGAACGAATCATCCAGACTCTTGCCGCCGACGGTATCGTAGATCACGTCAAAACCCTGGCCGTCGGTGAACTGATTCACGTACTGCTCGACTGGCACGCTCTGGTAGTCGATGGCCGTGGCGCCGTAGCCTTCGACAATCGAACGTTTGCCCGGCGAGACCGTGGCGAACACTTCAGCGCCCAGCGCGGCGGCAATTTGCACTGCCATGTGGCCGACACCGCCCGCGCCGCCATGCACCAGCACCTTCTGACCGGCCTTGACGTGTGCGCGGTCGACCAGACCTTCCCACGCGGTCAGGAACACCAGCGGCACCGCAGCAGCTTCACGGAAGCCGAGATTTTTCGGCTTGCGTGCCACCAGATCCGCATCCACGGCCAGGTACTCGGCCAGCGACCCCGGCAAACCGCGCACGCCACCGACCATGCCAAACACCTCATCGCCCACTGCCAGATGGGTAACGTTGGCGCCCACCGCTTCGATCACGCCGGCCATGTCAGTACCGAGAATCGCCGGCAGTTCCGGCATGGCGTAGGGCGCGTTGCCGGTGCGGATCTTGTAGTCGATGGGGTTCACACCACTGGCGATGATGCGCACCAAAACCTGGTTGTCCTGCGGCACCGGGCGTTCGATCTGCGCCTCGCGAAAGCTGTTTTCAGCGTAGTCATCAAGGATCAACGCGCGGATGGTGGATTGGCTCATTACGACGCCTCGCTGTCATTTCAGGGAAAGGGGCCATGGTGGAACCTGCCGGGAGGTTTGTCGACTGGATACTGTTCGCCGTTACCCAGCGTAGTCGGCGCATTGCACAGAGATTGCGGAATATGGTTGTATCGTACAACTATGTTCTCAGTGGTGGCTTGTCATGACTATTCCTCCAGCCTTGATCGAAGATATCCGCACGGCGTCACGCACGATGGTGCGGGAGTTGGGCTTCATGCGCGCCACACTGGCGGCGACCGACTATTCCGCCTCCGGCGTGCACGCATTGCTGGAAATCGAAGCCGGGGACGGCGTCAGCGCTGCGCAACTGGCGCAAAGCCTTGGCCTTGAAAAGTCCAGTGTCAGCCGTATGGTCGGCAAACTGATCAAGGCCGGGGAGATCGAAGAGCGCGCCGCCGAGGACGCCCGGGTCAAGCATCTGCACCTGACGGCGCAGGGCCGGCAGACCGTCGCCGACATTCATGCCTACGGCCAGGCCCAGGTCAGCAAGGCACTGGACACGCTCAATCCGTCGCAGCAACAGAGCGTGGCGCAGGGCCTTTCAACCTACGCGCATGCGCTCAAGACCATCCGCCTGGGTGCTGACCGGCCGCTCGCGCCGAATCTGCACATCAGCGCCGGCTATCGCCCCGGCCTGATCGGCCGCGTGGCGCAAATGCATGCGGATTATTATTCGCGACATTCCGGTTTCGGCGCGATCTTTGAAAGCCGCGTCGCCAGTGGAGTGGCGGAGTTTGTCGGGCGCCTCGATCAGCCCTGCAACCAGATCTGGGTGGCGACGCTTGATGAGCGCATCGTTGGCTCGATCGCAATCGACGGCCAGGATCTGGGCAGCAATCAGGCGCATTTGCGCTGGTTCATCCTCGACGACGGCTGCCGCGGCAGTGGCGTCGGCCGGCAACTGCTGAGCGCGGCGGTGGAGTTTTGCGATCAGCGGGGGTTTGACGCGATTCAGCTCTGGACCTTCAAGGGCCTCGACGCCGCGCGCCGACTGTACGAAGCGGCCGGGTTCGAATTGACCATGGAAGAGCCGGGCAGTCAGTGGGGCAGCGTGGTGACGGAGCAGCAGTTCACCCGTGCAGCCGCCTCACGTTGAAGGTTGATTCAGCGTCATCACGCAGGCGCTGAACACGTTTGCCAGCCGGTTGGCGAAAGCCGTGATTTCCAGATCGCTGCGCGCAGTCCCGGAAAAGTCTGGACGAGGGCAAACCGCTACAAACGCATGCCCATTTCGACAGCCCGAGTCTCAAAGCCGAACTCCGCATACATCCGCGCGGCACGGCGATTGAATGGCCAGACGGTCAACCGCAGATCCTGGGCATCCTGTTCGATCGCCCAGTTTTTCACCAGATTCATCAGCCCACGGCCGAGGCCTTGTCCCGAAAACTGTTCGGCGACACACACCGAGCCGATGCGAACGACATTCTGCGGTTGCATCAACGGCCCTGAACTGGCCGACAGGCTGGCCGTGATAAACGCCGCAGGTTGATCGTCGACATGGGCGATGAACACAACGTGACCGGGTTTTTCGAAAAGGCCTGACCAGTGGGGCAGGTCGCGGGAAAAATCCGCGGTGGGCGGGGCATAGATGTCGGGGCGGGCAGTGTGATGCACGTCGTTAAGCAATTGCCCCAGCTCACACATGCTCAACGCGTCTGCGCCCGTCGCGGTGCGGTAAGTGATTTGTTCCATGTCGTGCGGTGCTCCTTGATTACGCGCAAGCCGCGAACGGCGCTGTTGATCGTTATTGTTCCAGCCAGTCAGGATAGATCTGCACAAAGTGCTGCTGCAGCCATTCGACAAATACCTGAACTTGCGCAGCCAGGTGCGTGCGGCTGGGGTACAGCAGTGATACCGGGCGCGGGGTGGGCCGATAGGCGCTGAGGATTTCCACCAGGGTGCCGCTGGCCAGATATTCGGCCACGGTGATGCCTGGCGCCTGAATGATTCCAAAGCCCGCTACGCCGCACTGCACGTAGGCATTCGACTCGGTGACGGTGATGCCGGCGTTGCTGATGAACGCGCGGTCTTTGCCTTTGACCGAGAAGTGCCAGGGCAATGTCCTGTTGTTTTGGCCGGAAAGAAAATTCACCCCGCGATGGGCATTCAGATCGTCGAGTGTCCGCGGTTCGCCGTGTTCCTGCAGATACTCGGGGGCTGCGCACGTGACCATGGTCGCCATGGCGATCGGGCGAGCGATCAAGGTCGAGTCCGGTAACTCGCCAATTCGTAACGCGCAGTCGATACCTTCACCGATCAGGTCGACCGCCCGATCAGTCACGCCCAGCACCATGTCGATCCCGGGGAAGGCGCTGGTGAAGGCTTTCAGGTTTTTGATGAAGTCCAGTTGCGCGAACGCGGTCGGGATATCGACCCGAAGCCGGCCTTCGAGCGTTGCTCCGCTGCGGTCGAACATCGAAGTGGCGGCCGAGATATCCGCGAGAATTTCCTGCACTCGCTCATAGAACAGTTGGCCTTCGGTGGTGAGCGCGACTTTTCTGGTGGTGCGCTGAAACAGACGCACACCCAGGGATGTTTCCAGCTCCTGGATGTAACGGGTGACCTGGGGGCGCCCGATGTCCAGCGATTCGGCGGCTTTGGTGAAGCTGCCGAGCTCGGCAAGCCGAGCGAACAGTCGCATCGATTGCAGCAATTCCATGATCGGGACCTGACGGAATTCAATTGTTGCTTGAGGATAGAATAATCATGTGCCTTTTTGCGTATTTATTGCGCGAGGCCAACAGCGAAAGATGTGCCCAGGCAAACCCTTGGTGGTTTGCAGCCATTGATCCGTTTTTGGAGATTCGCAATGAAAGCCTGGTTACTGAAAGATTTCGGCCTCGACAATCTGCACCTGGAAGAGACAGCGACCCCGCAGCCACAGTCCGGCGAATTGCTGGTAAAGGTCGGCGCCGTGTCCCTCAATTTTCGCGACAAGGCGATTGTTGACGGCATCTACGAGCCGCACATGGTGCCCAAACCGTTGATTCCGGTGAGCGACGCAGCGGGCACCGTGGTCGCGGTGGGTGACGGCGTCAGCCGCTTCAAGGTCGGCGATCGGGTCAACTCGCATCTGTATTCCCGCTGGCTGGATGGCGAGCCGGGGCCGAATGAACCGGACTACTGCTTTGGTTCGCCGTTGCCCGGCGGATTGGCCGAATACATGATCATCCATGAAGACAGCGCCGTTGCCGCGCCGGACAACATGAGCGACGAAGAGGCGGCGACGCTGCCGATCGCTGCGCTCACGGCGTGGTACTCACTGGTCGACTTTGGACAGATCCAGCCCGGCCAGACCGTGCTGGTTCAAGGCACGGGCGGGGTGTCGATTTTTGCCGTGCAGATCGCCACGGCGCTGGGCGCCAAAGTGATCGCCACATCGAGTAGCGAGCACAATCTGCAAGCCGTGAAGGAACTGGGAGCGGTCGCGGGCGTGAACTACAGAACGACACCGAACTGGGCCGATGAAGTGTTGCGGCTGACTGACGGCAAAGGCGTGGATCTGCTGCTCGACGTGGCCGGTGGCAACGGCATCAATCAGTCGGTTGCAGCGACCAAGGCTTCCGGGCGCATTGCACAGATCGGTTTTTTGACCGGGCAGACCGTTGCACTCAATCTGATGCCGCTGATTTTCCGCCAGACCACCATTCGCGGTATCGCCGTGGCACCGCGCTCATCCTTCGACCGGATGAACGTCCTCCTCAACCAGCACAAGATTCGCCCGGTGATCGATCAGGTGTATCCGTTCGAGAAAGCGCGCGAGGCGTACGAGCATCTGGCGAAGGGCGCGTTTGGCAAAGTGGTGATCAAAGTCGCCTGATATAGGCACAGGGCCAAGCAACGGGGCTCAATGCGATTGCGCCAGACCCTGTTGCGCCTTGGCTCTGGCAATCGAAAACGCCTTCGGCAAATTGGCGCCATTCTTCGCGGCCAGGATCTCGGCCATCACGCTGACCGCGATTTCCGCCGGTGTCTTGCTGCCAATGTAGATGCCGATTGGCCCGTGCAGGCGCTCGAGTGACGCCTGGGTCTCACCGAAATGCTCGATCAGACGTTCGCGGCGCAGTTGGCTATTGCGCCGCGAACCGATGGCGCCGATGTAAAACGCCGGGCTGTGAAGAGCTTCGAGCAGCGCCAGATCGTCGAGTCGCGGATCATGGCTCAAGGCGACGATGCAGGTGCGCAGATCAACCGCGAAGTCGCGCACCACGTCATCCGGCATGCCGATGATCCGCTCCACACCGTTCACCGCCCAGGTTTCGATGTATTCGGCACGTGGGTCGCAAACCGCGACCTTGAAGCCGTTGAACAGGGCCATGGTCGCCAGATATTCGGCCAGCGCGCCGGCGCCGATCATCAGCAGCCGATACCCCGGCCCGAGGGTATTGAGCATCCGGTGGCCGTCGAAACTGAATTGCTCAGGAGTTGCCGTGGTTTCCAGCGTGACGCGACCGTTATCCAGTGCCAGGCAGCGGCGTACCAGTTGCCCGGCATCCAGTTGCACCAGCAGTTCGTCGAGCACCTGCCAGGACGGGTTGAACTCCAGAATCAGCTCAAGCGTGCCGCCACAGGGCAAACCGAAACGATGCGCCTCGTCGGCGCTGACGCCGTAGCGCACCACCTCGGGCGCACTGTCCTTGAGGCCGCTGCCGCCATGCGCGGTGGTGTAGCGATGGATCAGGTCGTCCTCGATGCAGCCGCCGGACACGCTGCCGATCACGCGACCGTCGTTACGCAAGGCCATCATCGACCCTGTCGGGCGCGGCGAAGAGCCCCATGTGCGCGCCACCGTGGCGAGCAACACTTGCTCGCCGGCGGCGAGCCAGTCCCGCGCGGTGCGCAGGACCAGCAAGTCGATGCTTTCCATCAAACGTTCCTCTAACGCATTTGCAGGATGATCGGGCTGCTGCTGGCCGGATCCGTACGTTCACGCAGCTTGTTGACGGCCTGCGCTTCAACGGCACTGCCCTGATTGCCCCAGGTGCTGCGCATGAAGGTCAGCACTTCGGCGATCTGTTGATCCGACAACTGTTCACGGAATGCCGGCATGCGATAGGCGTCCGGTACTCCGGCGGCCACCACCCGTTGCGAACCGTTGAGGGTGATGTTGATCGCCGAGGCGCTTTCCTTGGCCAGTGCCGACGTGGCGCCGGCCAGCGGCGGCATCCATTCCGACTGGCCCTTGCCGTCCAAACCGTGGCACGAAGCACAGCGCGTGACGTAGGTATGGGCACCGGGCGCGTCCAGACGTTCCGTCGCCGAAACCGTTTGGTACTGCCATGGCTGGCCGTCGCGCTGAGGATCCCCCGGCAATGACTTGAGATAACGGGCAATCGCGGTCAGATCGTCATCGCTCATGAACTGCGTGGAGTTGTTGAACGCCTCGGTCATCGAGCCGTAAACCACCGCGTGTTTGTTGCGCCCGGTCTTGAGGAACTGCACGATTTCCGGTTCGCTCCAGCGGCCCAGGCCGGTGTTGTGATCATTACGCAGGCTCGGCGCGTACCAGCCATCGAGCAAGGCGCCAGCGAGGTACGGCGTGGCGGATTCATCCAGTGCCTTCTCGTTGAACGCCAGACCGCGCGGCGTATGGCAACTGCCGCAGTGTCCTGCGCCTTGAACGAGATAAGCGCCGCGATTCCACACGGCATCCTGCGACGGTTTGGCCACGTAAGGTTCGGTATCGGCAAACACACCGTTCCACAACGCAATCGGCCAGCGCAGGTTCAACGGAAAAGGAATCGCACTCGGGATATTCGCCTGCTTGACCGGTGCCACGCCTTTCATGAAAAACGCGTACAGCGCCCGCACGTCGTCGTCACTGAGCTTGGCGTAGGACGGGTAGGGCATCGCCGGATACAGACGGCGGCTGTCGGGTGCCACGCCGTGGCGCACCGCACGGTCGAAGTCCGCCAGGCTGTAGCGGCCGATGCCGGTTTCCGGCTCCGGGGTGATGTTGGTCGCGTGGATCGCGCCCAGTGGTGTGGCCATTTCCAGGCCGCCAGCGAACGGCGCACCGCCCGGCACGCTGTGGCACGCCACGCAGTCGCTGAGTCGGGCGACGTATTCGCCACGCGCGACCAGCGCCGGGTCGATATCGGCCACGGCAGTTTGGGTGTTTTCAAGGCGCGAGACAGGCTCGCGGGTGACATACCAGGCCAGCAGGCCTGCCGCGACCAGGCACGGCACTGCCAGCCAGCCTGCGGTTCTTGCGAATCGGCTGTTGTTCATGGACGCTCCGGCGCTGATCAAGTGAAGGTGTGGCGGCTCATGGGCAGGCTGCGCACCCGTTGCCCGGTCAGCGTTGCCACCGCATTGGCGACGGCGGGCGCGACAGCGGGCAACGGTGGTTCGCCGATGCCGCCCATTTTTTCCCCGCTCTCGACAACACGCACGTGGACCCGGGCCATCCGCGCAGGCGGCAGGATCGGATACAGGTCGTAGTTGCGCGCGCGCGGTTTGCCATCAATCCACACGGCTTCCTCCACCAGGGTCTGCGACAGGCCCAGCGCCACCGCGCCATTGACCTGTGCTTCGACAATCGCCGGATTGACGATGCTACCGGGGTCGATCGCCTGCCAGATGTCGTGCACCTTGACCTGACCGTGCTCGATGGAGACCTCGGCGATCACCGCCGTCTGGGTACCGAACGGCGAAGCCATCGCCACGCCTCGCGCACGTTTGCTGCCGTCCGCCGCGGTGAACGGCCCACGCTTCCAGCCACCCGACAGCTCGCCCACGGCTTGCAGCAGCGTGGTCAGTCGTGGGTTGTCGCGCAGCAGATGCAGGCGCAATTCGAACGGGTCCTTGCCACCCTTGTCGGCCAGTTCGTCAAGGAACGATTCGTAGAAGAAGTCGTTGAGCGAATTGCCCACCGAACGCCAGTAACCGAGCATCGCCGGGCCTTTGGCGTAGATCTGCGCGATGCGCTTGTTGGGGATTGCATAGGACTTGCCCGACAAGCCTTCAAGTGCCGTCGGGTCGAGTTTTTCACCCTGTTTGCCGGCCAGCGCCTCGGTCGGGCCTTCGGTGGCACTGATTGCTTCGATCGCCAGCGGCCAGCCGTCATTATCCAGCGCCGCACGGAAATTCACCGCTGCCACCGGACGCAGCACATCGCGCAGGAACTCTTCTTCGCGGCTCCAGATCAGTTTGACCGGGCGACCAACCGCTTTCGATAACTCGATCGCCTGAGGGTAGGGACTGGCGGCGTCGTAGAGGAAATGCCGACCGAAGAAGCCCCCGAGCAATGGCGAATGCAAGGTGATGCGCGACGGATCCAGCCCGGTGCGTTTGGCGATGTCGGCACGGAACATGTCCGGCGCCTGATTCGGCAGCCAGACTTCCAGCGAACCGTCGGGATTGAATCGGGCCAGCGCCGACGGCGGCTCCAACTGACCGTGGTTCAGGTACTGGTTGTTGTAAGTGGCGTCAATCCGCGTTTTGGCGTTCGCCAGAGCTGCAGCCACGTCGCCCTCATTTTCATCATCCCTGGCCGGGCCTTTGTCTTCAGCCAGGCGCTTGAGCCAGGCATCACTGGAAAAATCTGCGGGCATCGGCCGTACTTTGCTGTCGGCCGTGGGTTCCTGCCAGTCGACCTGAATCGCTTCCACTGCACGTTTGGCGTGCCACCAGCGCTCGGCGACCACCGCCACGGCCCCCGGCAGGCGATGCACGGAATGCACGCCTTTCATTGCCTTGACCTGCTCTTCGTTGCGCAGGTTACCCACGGTCATGCCCAAACGCGGGGCATGTTGAACGGCAGCATGCAGCATGTCGTCGACCTTCAGGTCGATGCTGTACAGCGCCTTGCCCGTGGACTTGTCGTAGGCATCGACGCGCTTCACCGGTTTGCCGATCCAGCGGAACTGGCTCGGATCACGCAGCTGCACCGAGGCCGGATCGGGCACCGGCAGATCCATGGCGTGCTCGGCCAGTTCGCCGTAGGCCACCGAACGCCCGGACTTGGCGTGCACGACTTTGCCGGGTTCGGTGCTCAGTTCACCCACCGGCACCCCAAGTTTCTGCGCACCGGCCTGCAGCAGCATGGCGCGGGCGAGGGCGCCGAGGCGGCGCATCACCGGGTAACTCATGCGCACCGACATGCTGCCGCCGGTGATGCGCATACCGTTTTCCATCACCACATAGGCTTCGCCGGGCGGCGCGGCTTCGACCAGGAATGTCGACGGGTCGGCATCCAGTTCTTCACCGACGATCTGCGCCATCGCGGTGAACGTACCTTGTCCGCCTTCCATGAACGGGCAGAGCAGGCGCACGCGGTTGTCCGGGCGAATTTCCAGAAACGCCGGTACCTGCGTGCCACGCTCGGCAGTCGCGGCCGCCACTGCCGCTTGCACGCGAGTCGTGCCCAGCGGCAGGCCGAAACCGAGCACCAGTGCGCCGACGGCGGTGCCGGTCAGAAAACGTCTGCGCGACACATTGATCGGTTCATGCAGAGCCAGTGCTGATGCTTCCTGGGACGGATCGATACGCACGTTCATCAGGCATCTCCCTTGCCGGCCAGCTCATGCACGGCGGCATGAATGGCGTTGTACGTGCCGCAGCGGCACAGGTTGACCATCGCCGCCTCGATCTGCGCGTCACTTGGCTTGGGGTTTTGCTTGAGCAGCGCCGTGGCCGCCATCACCTGCCCGGACTGGCAGTAGCCACACTGGGCGACCTGCAGATCAACCCAGGTCGAGACCACCCGTTTACCGACATCATCGGCCTCGATCGCCTCAATGGTGGTGACCTCGCGGCCGACCACGCCCGCCACCGGCGTGACGCACGAGCGCACCACGTTGCCGTCCACCAGCACGGAACAGGCCCCGCACTGCGCCAGTCCACAGCCGTACTTGGTGCCGGTCATGCCCAGATCATCGCGGATCACCCACAGCAGGGGCGTATCGGCGTCGGCATCGACCTGATAGGTTTTCTGGTTGATTCGTAGTTCCATGGTTCACCCGCTCGATCATCGGTTGACGTGCATTTTTATAAGCGGTGAAACGCTGCGTGGCACCTCACCGGTAAAGCGTGTTCTTTGTTCAACTGGCCGCGTTGCCCAGCGTTTCTGCGGCGAAGGGCTCGCCACGCAGCAGCGCGATGTCCCGACTGGGTGCGGTGCCGTACAGGCGTGCGTATTCGCGGCTGAACTGCGAGGGACTTTCATAACCGACCGCAAATGCCGCTCGCGAAACGTCCAGACGCTCCATCAACATCAGCCGGCGCGCCTCGTTCAGTCGCAGCCACTTCTGGTACTGCAGCGGGCTCATGCCGGTGAGTTGGCGGAAGTGATGGTGAAAGGTCGGTGCGCTCATCTGCACCCGCGCCGCCAGTTCATCGATGCGCAGCGCCTCGGTGTAGTTGACCTTGAGCCAGTCGATGGCTTTGGCGATGCGATAACCCTGGCCATCGACGGCCGTGATCTGCCGCAGCCGCGCGCCTTGATCGGTATGGAGCAGCCGATAGTGGATTTCCCGCAGCACCAGCGGCGCCAACACCGGGATCGCCTCAGGCTCGTCGAGCAATGCCAGCAGGCGTTCGAGCGCGCCTTCCAGCGCGCACGACAGGTTGCCAATGCCAGCGCCGGTGTTCATCGACGGCTGCCGTTTCGCAGGCAAGCCACCTTTGCTGAGGATCTCGGCGAGCATGCCGACATCCAGTCTCAGCACCAGCCCGACACAGGGCTGTTCGGGGCTGGCGAGCATCACTTCGGAATTGGCGGGCAGATCCAGCGAGGTGACCAGAAACCGCGAAGGGTCGTAGCGGTAACCTTCACCGCCGACCCACAAACGCTTTTCCCCACGGCCCACCAGAATCAGGCTCGGCTCGATCATGCACACGGTCGGTGGCGCCGGCTGATCGCGACGAAACAGCGACAGGCCGGCTATCGACGTGGCGAAGTCGCCCGCTACGCTCACGCGCGAGTCAATGTTCAACGCCAAAGGTGATTGGTGGCGCAGCGGGGTAGGGATCATGTCGGGCAACTCCTGTTGTACGAACTCTAATCCGCTGCACAGGCGATTCCTATACACCACCCTGCATCCTCAGAGGATCAGGCAAGCATTCAAGAGGAATGCACTAGGGCAGAGGTGAATCGACCGGGAGAATGTGTCAAACCATTACAGGAGAGCCGCGATTCGACAACGCGATCCTCGCACCGTGAAAAACAGTGGGTCCGGGCAATCGCCCGGACGCCTCTCGCAATACAGGTAGTTCCCATGACTTCTCTTTCTACAGAACAACGCGGCTGGAGCGCCGTGCTGGCCATGTCGTTGGCCGCCTTCGCGCTGGTCGCTTCAGAGTTCATGCCGGTCAGTTTGCTGACGCCGATTGCCGCCGAACTGCACATCACCGAGGGCCAGGCCGGGCAGGGGATTTCCGTGTCCGGTGCATTCGCCCTGATGACCAGCCTGTTGATTGCAGCGGTCGCTGCTCGCGTCGAGCGCAAGAAGCTGTTGCTGGGTCTGACCTTGCTGATGATCGTCTCGGGGACGGTGGTCGCATTCGCGCCGGGCTATCCGTCGTTCATGTTCGGGCGGGCCCTGATCGGCATCGCCATTGGCGGTTTCTGGTCGTTGTCGGCGGCAACCGCGATGCGTCTGGTGCCGCCTGACCAAGTGTCCCGGGCACTGGCGATCGTCAACGGCGGAAACGCGCTGGCGACGGTAATCGCCGCTCCGGCGGGGAGTTTCCTCGGCGCGTTGATAGGCTGGCGCGGCGCGTTCTTCTGTGTGGTTCCGGTCGCCGCGCTGGCGGCCGTGTGGCTGCTGATCAGTCTGCCGTCCTTCAAGCTTGAGCGTCAGGCCGGTAGCGGCAACGCCCTGCGGCTGATGAAGCAATGGCCGGTCGCCTTGGGAATGGTCGCCGTCAGCGTATTTTTCATGGGGCAGTTCATGCTGTTCACCTACCTGCGGCCCTTTCTGGAGGGGGTCACCGGGGTCAGCGTTGCAACCCTGTCCTTGATGCTGCTGGGGCTGGGGCTTGCCGGTTTTATCGGGACCTTTGTGATCGAAAGATTCCTCGGCACCGGCCTGTACCGCACGCTGACAGTTATCCCGCTGATAATGGCGGTCATTGCATTGGCGCTGGTCAACTTCGGTGCTTCGCCGTTGCTGACTGCGTTGCTGCTCGGACTCTGGGGGCTGGTCGCCACGGCGGCCCCCGTGGGCTGGTGGACATGGCTGGCGCAGACGCTGCCGGAGGATGCCGAAGCCGGCGGAGGCTTGCTCGTGGCCATCGTGCAACTGGCCATCGCCGGAGGGGCCATCGTCGGTGGCCTGGCGTTTGATCTGAGCGGTTATAAAGCCACCTTCGAGCTGAGCGCGGCGGTGTTGGTGATTGCGTCGGTGCTCGCCTGGTGCGCCGGTCGCAGTGCGACTGAAGTTCATCTGGTCGAGTCGAACGCGGCCGGCTGACGAGTTCAGCCGGCCGCCGGGGGGCACGTTGTCATTTGAGCGTAACGACGACCTTGCCCTTGGCGCGCCCCTGCTCGACGTACTTCAACGCCTCTGCCGTCGAGGCAAACGAGAAGCTGCGGTCAATCACCGGTCGGATGATTGCCTCCTCGACCAGCGTGGCGATTTTTTGCAGTTGTGCACCATTGGCCCGCATGAAGACGAACGTGTAGTTGACCGCCTGCTTGCGCGCCTTGCGCCGGATACCGAAGCTCAACAGGCGCATGACCTGTTGCAATGGCCAGGACAAGCCTTGTTCTTGGGCGAACTGTGCAGTGGGCGGGCCCGAGATGGAAATGAGCTGGCCGCCGGGCTTCAGGACCTTGAGTGATTTTTGCAAAACGTCCGGGCCAAGGCTGTTCAACACCACGTCGTAGTCGTGCAGGACGCTTTCGAAGTCTTGCTGTTTGTAGTCGATGACCAGATCGGCCCCCAGTGCCTTGACCCATTCGACGTTCGCGGTGCTGGTGGTCGTGGCGACGAAGGCGCCGAGGTGTCTGGCCAACTGGATGGCAATGCTGCCAACCCCACCGGATCCCGCGTGAATCAGTACTTTCTGACCCTTTTTCAGTTGTGCGGTTTCGATCAGTACTTGCCACGCCGTCAACGCGACCAAAGGCAGGGACGCGGCTTGTGCCATGCTGGTATTGGCAGGTTTTCGGGCGACCGCGTTTTCGTCCACGGCGATCCATTCGGCGAACGTTCCGATCCGCGTTTCCGGCGGGCGAGTGTAAACCTCGTCTCCCGGTTTGAACTGCGTCACCTGTGAGCCAACCTCAACCACCACACCCGCCAGATCATTGCCCAGTATCAGCGGTAATGCATAGGGCAGAATCAGCTTGAACTCGCCACTGCTGATCTTCGAATCCAGCACATTGACGCTGCTGGCGTGTACCTCGATCAAGACATCACGGGCACCCACCACAGGGGCAGGCGCTTCGCCAATGCGCCCAGGCTTGTTTCCATAGCGATCAATCAGAAATGCTTTCATCGTAGTGCGGCTCTTGGCGGTTGTGAGGAGGGTAGCTGGCGCGTTGCGGTGTTGCTGCGCCGTGTCGTCAGGCGTCGAGGAATGCCTGGGCCTTGGCGACAAAATCAACGCAGTGCTGGAAAATCCCGCCGTGGCCGGCATCCTCATAAATCACCAGTTGTGCGTTGGGAATACGCTTGGCCAGCGCCATCGAGTTGACGCTGGGCACCATGATGTCGCTGTCGCCGTTAACGATAAGCGTGGGTATGCGCAAGCGTCCGAGGTCTTGCGGCGGCTGTTGGCCCCACGCGGTGATCGCTTTCAACTGGCGCAGAAAAGCGCTCGGTGTCGGGCCTTTGTCGCGATTGTTTTTGCGTGCTTTCAGGCGTTGCAGATACTGCGACGCAGATCGACGGCCATTGGCTGTCGAGGTGAAGAACAGGTAGACCTTGGGATCGCGCAAGGTCAGCAAGCCTTTGAGGATCAATGGCCAGGTGACCGCACCGACTCTGTCGATGCCGTCGCCACCGGCCGGACCGGTACCGGTCAGAATCAAGCGACGCACCCGATCAGGCGCCTTCAGGGCGATGTCCTGAGCAACGAAGCCGCCGAGCGAGAATCCCAGTACATCAACGGTTTCCAAGCCCAGCGCCCGGATCAACTGAATGGCATCGTCTGCCATTTCACCGACAGTCAGTGGCGCGGTTCCACCAGAGCCGCCAATACCGCGATAGTCAGTGGTAATGACGCGTCGGGTTCGTGCCAGGCCATCAATGATCGCGGGATCGAAGTTGTCCAGCACGGCGCCCCAATGGTTGAACAGCACCAGCGGCACGCCGATCGCGGGGCCGATGTCGCGGTAAGCGAAGCGCACGCCGTTGACCGTGATCGACTGGTTCGCCGCGTTGCTGAATGGCGTCGACACGCCAGTGTGGTTATTTGCCAGGGTTTGATTCATTTCTGCTCCGGATCGCGGGCCGGATTCGATGCAGTGACTTGCGTATGTATCGAATCCGCCGCGCGTGTTCGCTACCAGACAATCACTGTGGGTCCAGGTAGCGCTGGGCAACCGCAGACTGACGGATTTGCCCGATCAGGCCCTGACGGGCGCCTTGCAGATCATCCCAGCGTTGCGCTTCGTGCAGCGGCGGGATGGTCACCGGTTCGCGACGATCGAAGCCGACCAGAGCGGCATCCACCAGATCGCCCACTTCCATGATGTCGCTCAAGGTGTTGATGTCGATGCCGGAGCGATCCCAGATCTCCGTACGGGTGGCGGCGGGGAGTACGGCTTGCACGTAGACGCCCTGAGGTGACAGTTCCAGGCTCAGTCCCTGGGACAGGAACAGGACGAAGGCCTTGGTCGCACCGTAGACGGTCATGCCGAACTCCGGCGCCAGACCCACCACCGAACCGATGTTGATGATCGCGCCGTCACCGGCCTTGACCAGACGTGGAGCGATGGCGCTGGCCAGGCGCACCAGTGCGGTGGTGTTGAGGGCGACCAGTTGCGCAACGCTGTCGGTGCTTTGGTCGATGAAGTTACCGGAGAGGGCGGCGCCGGCGTTATTGACGAGGATGCCGATACGGGCGTCGTCGCGCAGGCGGTTTTCAACGGTGCTCAGATCAGCGAGTTGGGTCAGGTCCGCCGGGATCACATCGACGGTGACATCGTGTTCGCTGCGCAAACGAGCTGCAAGTGCGTCCAGGCGTGCCTGGTCGCGGGCGACCAGAACCAGATCATGGCCGCGTTGCGCGAAGCGCTCGGCGTAGACCGCGCCAATGCCGGTGGAGGCGCCAGTGATCAGAACAGTAGGGCGAGTGCTCATGGGGGATCTCTCTTTCAGGGTGTGAGAAACAGAACGCGCTCAGTTGGCGCTGACGCTTGATTCAGCCAGCGTCGGGTAGTCGATGTAGCCTGCCGCACCGCCGCCATAGAGGGTGGCGGGATCGAACGCGGACAATGGCGCGCCCTGCTTGAGGCGCTCCACCAGATCCGGGTTGCCAATGAACGGACGACCGAAGGCGATCAGGTCGGCGTGGTCTTCGGCGAGCTGCGAAGTCGCCAGGTCCAAGTCATAGCCGTTGTTGGCGATGTAGGTGTTTTTGAAGCGCTGGCGCAGTGCGCCGAAGTCGAAGGGCGCCACGTCGCGCGGGCCACCGGTCGCGCCTTCGACCACGTGCAGATAAACCACGCCGAGGGCATCGAGTTGCTCGGCGACGTAATCGAATTGCGCCTGCGGATCGCTGCTGGAGACGCCGTTGGCCGGCGACACCGGAGACAGGCGCACACCGGTGCGATTGGCGCCGATTTCATCAACGACGGCCGCCGTCACTTCAAGCAACAGACGCGCCCGGTTTTCAATCGAGCCGCCATAGGCGTCGGTTCGCAGATTGGCGCTGTCCCTGAGGAATTGATCGAGCAAATAGCCGTTCGCGCCATGAATTTCCACACCATCAAACCCGGCGGCAATCGCGTTTGCCGCAGCCTGGCGAAAATCCGAGACGATCCCCGGCAGTTCACTGGTCTCCAGCGCGCGCGGCGCCGAGACATCTTCAAAGCGATTGTTGACGAACACTTTGGTGGCGGCGCGTAGCGCAGAAGGGGCCACGGGGGCGGCGCCGTTTTCTTGCAGATCAACCTGCGACACGCGGCCGACATGCCACAGTTGCAGGAAGATTTTTCCGCCCTTGGCATGGACTGCATCGGTCACCTGGCGCCAGCCGTCGATCTGTGCTGGCGTGTAGATTCCCGGGGTGTCCTGATAGCCCTGACCTTGTCGGGAAATCTGCGTGGCTTCACTGATCAGCAAGCCTGCGCTGGCCCGTTGGCTGTAATAGGTGGCGGCGAACTCGCTGGGTACGAAGCCTGCGCCTGCACGGTTGCGAGTCAGCGGTGCGAGGACGACGCGGTTCGACAGCGTCAGGTCGCCAAGTGTGTAAGGGGTGAACAGAGTCTGGTTGCTCATCTGGTATTTCTTCCGTGCCCGTTGGTGGAGATCGGTGTGCGTGCAATTAGGATGATGATCGAAATCTAAACTGTCAACGGTTTTGATTATGACCAGCATCTATGTATGATTGGCACAATCATTCCCAATGAACACGAGGTACTGCACGTGCGAGTGACCAAGGCCCAGGCGCAGGCCAATCGAGAACACATCGTCGAGACCGCTTCCGAGCTGTTCCGTGAGCGTGGCTTTGACGGCGTCGGTGTGGCGGATCTCATGGCGGCTGCCGGTTTCACCCACGGTGGTTTTTACAAGCATTTCGGCTCCAAGGCCGACCTGATGGCTGAAGCCGCGTCCTGCAGTCTTGCCAAGTCGCTGGCAGGTGCCGAAGCGCTCGACGTGCCAGGCTTCATCGATGTCTATGTGACGAGAGAACATCGCGATGGACGTGGCAGCGGTTGCACCATGGCCGCGCTGTGTGGCGACGCGGCGCGTCAATCGGATGAGGTGAAAACGACGTTTGCCGAAGGGATCGAGCGCACCCTGCAGACCCTCGGAGACAAATATCCAACCGGGCCGGACGCCGTGGTGGGCGAGGGGAGAAAGAAAATGATCGACCTGCTGTCGCGGGCTGTCGGCGCGATTGTGCTGTCGCGTGCCTGTCCGGATGATTCCGCGCTGGCTGACGAGATTCTTGAGGTGTGCCGCGCTGAAATGCTGGCTTCGTTGCCGGTTGACGAGGAGGTGGTCTGAGGCGGTGCTCGCTCAGTAAACCCAGTACAAAATCGCCCGTCGATCAGCGGCCAACCAACGGCCCGCCACTCAAAAAAGGCGCCGTCAAATCGCAGATTGACGGCGCCTCCTGCTCAGATCCAGACGTCGTTGTCAGCCGTGCGCTCGCCACCTTCGTGCCCGGTGTTACGCACCCCCCGAGGCTCGATCATCATCAGGCGCGCTTCTCCTTCCGCTGCCGTCCGATGTTCGATCCCGCACGGCACGACGTACAGCTCACCCGGTTCGACGTATACGCGGCCATGGGGCAGGTCGATCCGCAGCGTGCCCTCGATCACAATAAAGGCCTCATCGGTTTCCGGGTGGGAGTGCCAGATGAATTCACCTTCGATGCGAACCACTTTGAACTGGTAGTCATTCATTTCGGCGACCACACGGGGGCTCCACTGCTGATCGATCAGCGCGGATTTCTGCGCCAGATTGATGGCGTGCAGTGCTGGTACTTTGCTGGTATGTGGCATGACAAATCCTCTATCAGATAGAAGTCGTCAGCCTAGCGAAGGCGCTATTGGCGATGCTTGTACGATCCTGCAAGTTGCCTTTGCCCCAGGACGCGTTCCAGCCAACGCGACGGAGATACCCCATAAGTGCGGGTGAAGTGCCGGGTCATATGACTTTGGTCGTGAAAACCCGCAGCCAGTGCGGCATCCACCAGCGAGAATCGGTCAAGCAGCAACGTGCGCAATATATCCAGGCGACGCAGGGTCACGAAGCGATAGGGGCTGGTGCCAAACAGCACTCTGAAGTCCCGAGAGAGGCTCCATCTTTCACGGCCGCTGGCGCGCTCCAGCATTTCCAGCGTAATGCTCTGGTGCAGGTGAGCCATGATGAATTCCCTTGCGCGCTCGGCTGCCGGGTAATCGAGCAGTTTGCGCCCGCGAGGTTTGCCGGCCACGGTGCGCAGGGCCATTGCCAGATCAAACAGGGCGTCCTGTTCTTCCAGCGGATCAAGTGAGTAATCCATCGCCTGGACGAACGCTTCGCTGGCGCGATACAGGCGTGGGTCGCTGGACAGACCGCCGGCGATGAAGGGTAGCGGTTCACCCTTCAACACCTGCTGAATCAAAGCCGGATCGATATAGGCCATTCGATAGCGAAACCCCGCTTCGGTCCCGGCCATGCCATCGTGCAGTTCATCAGGATGCAGGAGCAAGGTATTTCCCGGTAAGCCGTGGCGCAGGCTGCCCTTGTAGTGAAAGCTTTGCACGCCAGAGAGTGTGCGACCGATCGAGTAAGTATCGTGCCGATGTGGGTGGTAGCCATGGCCGCCAAACCGGGCTTCGATACGTTCTATCCGCCCCGGTTGAGTGCTGCGCACTACCCAATCGGAATCTGGATCTGGTCTGGGCTGTTCCATGGTTTCACTGTCTCTGAGAGAAGCCTGCTGCGAGCGATGATAGCCAACCTGATCGAAAGCAGGGTGTCACCGTTGCCCTCGCGTATTTTGCGCCAGACGCTCACGCCAGTTGCCACCGTGATTACGCTGGCACGCCTCCTCGGAGTCGAAACGCACGTTGCGCTCTGAAGGGGACAGGTCGATATCGGCTTCCCTCAGCGCAGTGGCCGTCAGTTCGAAGAGGCGTGCCTTGGCGTCAGTCAGGGCGAGGTTTTTGTCGGCTTCGGTGTCGAACACCCAAATGACATTCAGGGTCGCCGCCAATGCGTTCAGGTCAGCGGTGTGAGTCAGCCAGGTGAAGCCCTGGATTTCAGCTTTTGCGGCTTCACATGCGTCGGTGAGCGTGGCAATCAAGCGCCGCTCGATCCGCGCCAGTTCACGTTTTCCAGGGGGCATTGCAGATCCTTTGACGACAGTGGTGGTGTGGTCTCAATGTAATTGCTGAGGTTCACAAATCCTCATGTCCAACCCGAATTCCCTGAGGGAGCGAGCTTACTCGCGAAAGCGGTAGGTCTGTTATGTCAGTGTTGACTGACTTGGCGCCTTCGCGAGCAAGCCCGCTCCCACAAAGGTTGCTGTGAACCGGGATGTCCCTGTCCAGCACAGATCCCACAAAGTTTGCTGGTGATTGCGGATGCCCATGTCCAACACAAATCTTTGTGGGTATGTGGCGTCAGTCTAGATCGCTGGCCTGATGTCGCTCCGCAACCTGGCTCGCCTCGTCACCCCAGGTGCGATTGACCCGCTGGCCACGCTTGACTGCCGGGCGCTCGGCGATTTCTTCTGCCCAGCGCTGCACGTGGGTGTATTCGTGGGCCGCTAGAAATTCGGCGGCCGCATACACGTTGTTGCGCACCAGTTGGCCGTACCACGGCCAGACCGCGATGTCGGCGATGGTGTAGCTGTCGCCGGCCAGGTAGCGGCTTTCCTTGAGGCGTCGGTCGAGCACGTCGAGCTGACGCTTGGCCTCCATGGTGAAGCGGTTGATCGGGTATTCGAGCTTCTCCGGCGCATACGCGTAGAAGTGCCCGAAACCGCCGCCCAGATAAGGTGCGGCGCCCATCTGCCAGAACAGCCAGTTCAGGGTTTCCGTGCGGCCGGCGGGATCTTTCGGCAGGAAGGCGCCGAATTTCTCTGCCAGATACAGCAGGATCGAACCGGATTCGAATACCCGAATCGGCGGCTGTACGCTGTGGTCGAGCAGCGCCGGAATCTTCGAGTTCGGATTGATCTCGACAAAACCGCTGGAGAACTGATCGCCCTCGTTGATGCGGATCAGCCACGCGTCGTACTCGGCCTCGGTGTGCCCCAGTGCGAGCAATTCTTCCAGCAGGATGGTCACCTTGACGCCATTGGGCGTCGCCAGTGAATACAACTGCAGCGGGTGTTTGCCCACGGGCAGGGTCTTTTCATGCGTCGGCCCGGCAATCGGGCGGTTGATGCTGGCGAAATGGCCGCCGGACGGGGCTTCGTGTTTCCAGACTTTGGGCGGTACGTAGGGCGCTTTACTCATGAAATGGGCCTCATGGTGAACTTGCCGAGAATGACCTGACGGGTATCAGACCAGACAGCATAAACGCTCTAGCTCAAGACTGCGCAACCCCCGGAATGATCAAACACGCCGCCAGACCCATCAACGCGATCCCGATGAGCTTGTCGAGGAGCCGCTGTTTTTCCAGCAGGCGCCGGCGTAACCGTTCTGTGGAGAAAAACAGCGCGACCAGGCTGAACCACAGCCAATGAATGACCGACATGAACAGGCCATAGGCGAAGTTCAACGTCAGCGAACTGCCTGGCTCCACCACCTGACTGTACGCCGCTACCACGAACAACATGGTTTTCGGATTCAGTGCATTGGTCAGAAAACCTGAGCAGTACACCTTCCAGGCACGGGGTGCCGAAGCGCTCGCATCGGCAAATGTCAGAACAGATTTATTGGTAAAGGACTTGATGCCCAGATAGACCAGGTAGCCGGCACCCAGCAGCTTCATCATCCAGAACAACATTGGTGACTGAGTGATGATCAGCGCCACCCCGAACACCGTGTAGAACACATGAACCTGCACGCCACAGGCGATGCCCAGCGCAGCCAGCAAACCACTGCGCCGCCCGTAGGCATAACTGTTGCGAGTGACCATGGCAAAGTCCGGGCCGGGGCTGATCACCGCCAGAACAGTGATGGCGATTACCAGAAACAATTCATTCATCCATACGCTCCATCGCGTTATTTGCGCTACTTGAATTCACAGATACAGCGCCTGCAGCATCGCCGCCAACAGCGTGGATGGAATTAACAGGCCCTGAGCGGCGACATGATGGAGAAGTGTCTTTGGCAAAAAAAACGATTTATAGTCGCGAAAATCTGTGAGAAATCATCGTCTATATGAACCTGCCTCCGCTGGCTGCCTTTCGCTTCTTCAACACCGCCGCCCAGACCCAGAGTTTCGTCAAGGCCGCCGAGCTGCTGCACGTCACCCACGGCGCGGTCGGCCGCCAGGTGCGCTTGCTGGAGGAGGCGATCGGCGTCGAGCTGTTCGAACGGCGCAACCGCGCGATCTTTCTCAACCATGCCGGGCGCCTGCTGTTCAATGTCACCGCGCCGATGTTCGAACAGTTGCAGAGCACGGTTTATCGCCTGCAGCGTGAAGTCCACGACGATGTGCTGGTGGTGTCCTGCGAGCCAACCATCGCCATGAAGTGGTTGATCCCGCGTTTGCCCGACTTTCACAGCGCGCATCCACAGTTGCAGGTGCAATTGCTGACGGCCGGCGGGCCGATCGACTTCGCTCGTTCAGGCGTGGATCTGGCGATCCGCCGCGATGATTTCCATTGGGACGAGACCGTGCACGGCGTGACCATTTGCGAGGAGTGGATCGGCCCGGTCTGCGTGCCGTCCAGTCGTCCTGACGGCGATCATTTGCGCGGCGCCTGCCTGCTGCACAGCAAGACCCGCCCGCAGGCGTGGGACAACTGGGTGCGACTGGTTGGCATGAATGCGTCGGGTGTCAGTCGGGTCGATTACGAGCATTTCTACCTGTGCATTCAGGCCGCGTTGGCCGGGCTGGGCGTCGGTATGGCGTCGTTTCTGATGGTGCAGGACGAACTCAAATCCGGCCAGTTGATCGCGCCGTTCGGCTTCGTTCGCGACGGTTCGAGTTATTGCCTGCTGTCACCGCGACCCTTCGAACAGAGCGCCAATGCCATGCTTTTTCGCGTGTGGATTACCCAGCAGATGAGTGCGTGCAGCCAATGGCTCGGGGGTGATCTGCAGCCTTGAAAGTGCAAGAGCCGCTGTGGATCAACCAGCTTGCACTGGCCAGCGCCTATTCAAGTGCTCCGTCAAATAATCCATGAAGGCTCTAACCTTCGGCGTCATCGCTGCTCGTTCCTGCACGCATGCATAGATGTCCATCGGTTCGACATGCCCGTGGGTTTCACCCGGGAGATCTTCGAACAGTTGCACCAGTTGACCGCTCTCGAGATAGGGCGCAGCGACGAATTCGGCCAGGCGCGTGACACCTGCGCCGTTGACTGCCATTTGCGCCAAGGCATCGATGTCGTCGCTGATGGCGGTGGCGTTGATCGGGGCGTCGTAGCGTTGGCCGTCGCGGATGAGGCCCCAGCGCAGAAAGCGTCCATCCAGTGGATAGCGAAACGCGAGGCAGGCGTGGTGTTGCAGCTCTTGCGGTGATTGCGGCACCCCGGCGCGCGCAAGGTAGGCGGGAGCGGCGCAGAAGATGAACGGCAGGGAAACAATCCGGCGCGCGACGATGCCGTCTTCCAGTTGCGGCTTGATCCGCAGGCTCAGGTCGATGCCGTCCTGGATGTGATTGATCTTGCCGTTGGTGGTCGACAGCTCGACCAGCAGGCGCGGATGCAGCGCGGCGAAACTGGCGAGTAACGGCGCCAGGACGTGGCGGCCGAACGCGCTGGTGGAGGCGATGCTCAAACGCCCTTGCAGTTCGCTTTCATCGCCGACGATTGCACTTTGCGCCGACTCCAGATCAGCCGCGATGCGTCGGACCTTTTCGTAATACAGCGCACCATTTTCGGTGAGGGCCATGCTGCGGGTGGTGCGTTGCAGCAGGCGAACGCCGAGGTGCGTTTCCAAGCGATTGAGGGTCTGGCTGACCGCGGCCGCACTGACGCCCAGGGTCTTGGCGGCGCCGACGATGGAGCCTGCTTCGACCACTTTGATAAAACTGGCAATCGCCGCCAACAGATTCATCCGTGTCCCGCCGCGTGGGTTTGATTCGTAAGTTGTGCTTTATAAAGTACCTGTGGCGGGCCGTCTAGTTGAGGGCAGGGGGCTTTGCTAAGGTGCCGGCTCCCTGTCAATGGATGGAAAAGCCATATGAATCAAAGAACCACTACCGATGCCTTGTATCTCGGTCGACGCAAGCTTTCTGCACGGGCGACGCCGTATGTGTTTGCGTTGTACATGGCGACGATCATGGCGTTCCTGATGTCGCTGGTGATCACTGCGGCCAACTCCGGGATTGATAACGACTACCTGAGTAATGCGCTGCACGCCTACAAGCTGGCGATGCCGGTGGCTTTCCTTTGCATCCTCGTGGTGCGGCCGATCGTGATCAAACTGGTGGCGATGACGGTGCATCCGCATCGTTGATGAGCCCCGATCTTTGATCTTCAAAAACAACAGCAAAAGATCGCAGCCTGCGGCAGCTCCTGCAGGGATCGGCTCGGCAACGCCGTCGGGTAAAAACAATCGAAACTTCGCGGGCGACCCGACTGTCCAGACCCATGTACCGCCCGGCGGATATCTCGCCGGGCAGGCTTCATGCATCGGTGACAGGCGAGGAACGAGATGACGACGACAGTGGGAGATTTTCTGGTTGAGCGGCTCAGCCAATGGGGCGTCACGCGGATTTTTGGTTATCCGGGGGACGGCATCAATGGCGTGTTCGGCGCGCTCGCCCGAGCCAATGGCAAGATCGAATTCGTTCAGGCGCGGCACGAAGAAATGGCCGCTTTCATGGCCTCGGCCCACGCCAAGTTCACGGGCGAGTTGGGTGTGTGCATCGCCACTTCGGGACCGGGTGCCTCGCACCTGATCACCGGCTTATACGACGCACGCATGGATCATCAACCGGTGCTGGCGATTGTCGGCCAGCAGGCTCGGACGGCGCTCGGCAGTCATTACCAGCAGGAGCTGGACCTGGTCTCGATGTTCAAGGATGTGGCCGGGGCTTTTGTACAGCAGGCCTCGGCACCGTCGCAAGTGCGGCATTTGCTTGATCGCGCCGTGCGCACGGCGGTTGGCGAGCGGCGGGTGACGGCGATCATCCTGCCCAATGATCTGCAGGATCTTGAGTATGAGCCACCGGCGCGGGCACACGGCACCGCGCATTCCGGCGTCGGTTACACCAAGCCGAAAGTGCTGCCCTACGAGGCCGATCTGCAACGCGCCGCCGACGTTTTGAACAGTGGCGAAAAAGTCGCGATTCTGGTCGGCGCCGGCGCGTTGCAGGCGACGGATGAAGTGATCGCCATCGCGGAAAAACTCGGTGCTGGCGTCGCCAAGGCGTTACTCGGCAAGGCTGCGCTGCCGGACGATTTGCCGTGGGTCACCGGTAGCATCGGCCTGCTGGGCACCGAACCGAGCTACAAGATGATGCACGAGTGCGACACCTTGCTGATGATTGGCTCGGGTTTCCCCTATGCCGAGTTCCTGCCCAAGGAAGGTCAGGCGCGTGGCGTGCAGATCGATCTGCAGCCAGACATGCTCAGCCTGCGTTATCCGATGGAGGTCAATCTGGTCGGCGACTCCGCCGAAACCCTTGCTGCACTGCTGCCGTTGCTCGAACAGAAAACTTCGCACAAGTGGCGCAAGAAAATCGAAGGCTGGCGCAGCACCTGGGAAAAGACCCTGGAAAAACGCGCGATGTCCAAAGCCGATCCGATCAATCCACAACGGGTGGTGTACGAGCTGTCACCGCGTCTGCCGGATCAGGCGATCATCACCAGCGACTCGGGTTCCTGTGCCAACTGGTACGCCCGTGACCTGAAAATTCGTCGCGGCATGCAATGTTCGTTGTCCGGTGGCCTGGCCTCGATGGGCGCTGCCGTGCCGTACGCGATCGCCGCCAAGTTCGCCCATCCCGAGCGCGCGGTGATTGCGCTGGTGGGTGACGGCGCGATGCAGATGAACAACATGGCGGAGCTGATCACCGTCGCCAAATACTGGCGCCAGTGGGACAGTCCGAAGTGGATCTGTGCGGTGTTCAACAACGAGGATCTGAATCAGGTCACCTGGGAGCAGCGGGTGATGGAGGGCGATCCGAAGTTTGAAGCCTCGCAAAGCATTCCCGACGTGCCGTATCACCTGTTTGCCATTTCCATCGGCCTGAAAGGAATTTTCGTCGACCGCGAAGAAGACGTCGCCGCCGCCTGGGAGCAGGCACTGGCCTCGGACGTACCGGTGCTGATCGAGTTCAAGACCGACCCCAACGTGCCGCCATTGCCGCCGCACATCAAGCTCGAACAGGCGAAGAAATTTGCCACGACCTTGCTCAAAGGCGACCCGGACGAGGCGGGCGTGATCGTGCAAGCCGCCAAGCAAGTACTGGCCAGCGTCCTCCCCGGCAAAAAATAATCGTGTAGGCGCTTCGTCGCGCTCCAAATCTGTGAGCGCCGCTGAAACCTGTGGGAGCGAGCTTGCTCGCGAAAGCGTTGTGTCAGGCACAGCGATTGTGGATGTATCGACGCCTTCGCTGGCAAGCCAGCTCCCACAGGTATTTCGTCGCGCTCCAAATCTGTGAGCGCCGCAGAACCCTGTGGGAGCGAGCTTGCTCGCGAAAGCGTTGTGTCAGGCACAGCGTTTGTGGATGTATCGACGCCTTCGCTGGCAAGCCAGCTCCCACAGGTATTTCGTCGTGCTCCAAATCTGTGAGCGCCGCAGAACCCTGTGGGAGCGGGCTTGCTCGCGAAAGCGGTGTGTCAGGCACAGCGATTGTGGATGTGTCGACGCCTTCGCTGGCAAGCCAGCTCCCACAGGTATTTCGTCGTGCTCCAAATCTGTGAGCGCCGCAGAACCCTGTGGGAGCGAGCTTGCTCGCGAAGGCGTTGTGTCAGGCACAGCGTTTGTGGATGTATCGATGCCTTAGCTGGCAAGCCAGCTCCCACAGGTATTTCGTCGTGCTCCAAATCTGTGAGCGCCGCTGAACCCTGTGGGAGCGGGCTTGCTCGCGAAAGCGTTGTGTCAGGCGCAGCGTTTGTGGATGTATCGACACCTTCGCTGGCAAGCCAGCTCCCACAGGTATTTCGTCGTGCTCCAAATCTGTGAGCGCCGCTGAACCCTGTGGGAGCGGGCTTGCTCGCGAAAGCGTTGTGTCAGGCGCAGCGTTTGTGGATGTATCGACACCTTCGCTGGCAAGCCAGCTCCCACAGGTATTTCGTCGCGCTCCAAATCTGTGAGCGCCGCAGAACCCTGTGGGAGCGAGCTTGCTCGCGAAAGCGTTGTGTCAGGCACAGCGTTTGTGGATGTATCGATGCCTTAGCTGGCAAGCCAGCTCCCACAGGTATTTCGTCGCGCTCCAAATCTGTGAGCGCCGCTGAACCCTGTGGGAGCGAGCTTGCTCGCGAAAGCGTTGTGTCAGGCACAGCGATTGTGGATGTATCGACGCCTTCGCTGGCAAGCCGGCTCCCACAGGTATTCCGTTGTGCCTGAAATCTGTGAACGAGACCGTGGAGATTTTCATGCGTGAAGCGGCGAAGGGGCTTTTTTGATGTTCATCGGTTGCGCGGGCTGGAGTCTGGGGCGTGAGTATTGGCCGCAGTTTCCGGCCGAGGGCACGCATCTGCAGCGTTATGCCGCGCGGTTCGACTGCGTGGAAATCAACAGCTCGTTCTATCGCCCGCATCGGCGTCAGACCTATGCGCGCTGGGCGGATTCGGTGCCGCCGGGTTTTCGTTTTTCGGTGAAGGTGCCAAAGCAGATTACTCATGAGTTGCGTCTGCAAAACTGTGAGCAAGCGCTGGATGAGTTTCTCGGGCAGTGCGAAGGCCTGGCCGATAGGCTGGGGTGTTTGCTGGTGCAACTGCCGCCGTCGCTGGCCTTTGAGCCGGCACGCGCAGAGGCGTTTTTCGTGGCGTTGTGCCAACGCTTCGCCGGTGACGTGGTGCTTGAGCCACGGCATGAGTCGTGGGTGGTGGCGGCGCCGATGTTGCAGGCGTATCGGATTTCCCAGGTCGTGGTCGATCCGTCGCGGATCAGTACCGACGGTTCGGCGCACCGCTGGGCGGGTGTGCGCTATTGGCGACTGCATGGCGCACCACGGATTTATCACAGTGCTTACGAGTTGCCTTATCTGCAGCAGCTTGCGCAGAATATGCAGCTCTGCGCTGCTGAAGGCGCCAGCGTCTGGTGCATCTTCGACAACACCGCCAGTGGCGCCGCGTTGGGCAACGCGATGACACTGGCGGCGCTGATCCGGGCCTGAATCAGGCTGACAAGTGCTCGTACAGAATGGTCGCGCCGACGATCATCAGCACCACGCCACCGACGATTTCCGCACGCTTGCCGACGACCGCTCCGAGCACTCGGCCAAGCATCACGCCGATGGTCACCATGGTCATGGTTGCCACGCCGATGGCCGCTGCCGCCACCCAGATATTCACGTCGACAAACGCCAGGCCGACGCCGACTGCGAGGGCGTCAATGCTGGTGGCGAACGCGGTAACCGCGAGAATCAGGAACGAATGCTGGCCGGGTTTTTCTTCTTCCTCGTCTTCGTGCTTCAGGCCGTTATAGATCATGTGCAGGCCAAGGATCAGCAGCAGGGTGAAGGCGATCCAGTGGTCCCATTCGGCGACCCAGCGGGTGGCAGCCTGGCCGATCAGCCAGCCGATGATCGGGGTGATGGCCTCGATCACGCCGAAGATCAGACCGGTGCGCAGCGCTTCGGTCAGACGGGGTTTGTGCAGGCTGGAGCCTTTGCCGATGGCTGCGGCGAACGCGTCCGTGGACATGGCCAGAGCGAGAAATATGAGGGAAACAGGATTCACGGGGGCACACTTCCAGTCGGGCTATGAGTCAACGACACAACCACACGCCCGACTTCAGGCATGGATGTGTCGTCGGTCTCACCAACCAAAAGGTGTTCGTACCACGGCAGGTTGCCGAGAATGTTGATACGAACGCTTCCGAGGGACTCGGAAACAGGCTACTCCCCAACGAGGCTGCGGATCTTATGGGGGCAAACATGAAAATTTTGTCAAAAGCATTGAGGCGATCGATCAACACCAGACTCTGTGGCGAGGGAACTTGTCGAATCGTCGCACCGTCCCGCCGGGTCGCGCAGCGGCCCTTTCTTTGCCGAACAGCAGAAGGCCTGCTGCGCAGTCCAGCGGGAGCAAGCTCCCTCGCCACAATGCTTGTGCAGGGTTCGGGCGATGTTATTGACTCGAGAGCTCATTGATCCGCAACTCCGCACACAACCCGCCCTGCGGTCGGTTGTACAGCTGCAACGTGCTGCCGATCTTGCTGACGATCATCTGCACGATCGCCAGCCCCAGTCCGGCGCCATTGCCGTGGCCGTGGCTGTAGAAACGCTCGAACAGCCGCGCGTATTCCTGCTCGTTGATCCCGGGCCCGCTGTCCTCGACGCTGATGTACACCGCGCCGCCCGCCTGCGGTTGCACCTGAACCCGTACCTCGCTGCCCGGCGGGGCGAAGTTCAGGGCGTTGGTCACCAGGTTCTGCAAGGCGATGGCGAGGGCCACCGGGTCGGTGTCGACCGGGCAGTGGTGGTCGCTGTCGAGGATCAGTTCGACGTCTTTTTCCAGGGCCAGCGGTGCCAGTTCGGCGAGCTCTTCGCGCACCAGTTCGGTCAGTTCCACGCTGCGGGTTTCGGGATTGGCCAGGTGCGGTTCGATGCGCGCCATGGTCAACAATTGACTGGCGATACGCGTCGCCCGATCCACCGCGCTGAGCAGATATTCCAGCGCCTCTTCGCGTTGTTGCGGGTTCGCCGCCAGTTGCGCGTTTTGCGCGTGGATCCGCAGGATCGCCAGCGGCGTGCGCAACTCGTGCGCGGCGTCGGCAATGAAGCGCCGCTCACGCGCCAGCAGATTGTCGATCTGCTGCAACAGGCGATTGAGCGCGGTCTGCATTGGTTCCAGATCGTGGGGCAGGGGGCTGAGGTGCAGCGGTTTCAGGGTTTCGGTGTCACGGCCGCGAATGCTCTGCGCCATGGCGCGCAACGGTTGCAGGCCCCAGCCGATGGTCAGCCAGATCAACGCAGCCAGTAGCGGTACGCCAATCAGGCTCGGCCAGACGGTGTGGCCGACGATGCGCTCGATCAGATCCTGGCGGATGTCGTCGCGCTCGCCGACCCAGATCAGCAGCCCTTGTTGCGGATCCTTGAGCAGGAACGCACACCAGTCGCGGCCGTTCTCTATCAGGTCATGCGAGCCGAGGGTGGTGGGCGGTGCGGCAAGCTCCGGCGCTTCGGCCGAGCGCACCAGCAATTGGCCGTCGCTGCGCCACACCTGAAAGGTCAGACGGGTTTCGTAAGGGTGCGCGGCCTCGCCGTCGCCGACCCGGCTCATCGCTTCATCGAAGGCCTGATAGAGCCGGCTCCAGTCGTTGTCGCCGGGCGCGCGCTGGGCCAGCACGCCTTGCAGCAGGCGCGCGCTTTGCGCCAGTTGGGCATCGTAGACTTCTTCGATTTCATGGTGACTGTCGCGCAGCACCAGCCAACTGATCAGCAGGTCGCCGATCAATACCAGAATCAGCACCGGCACCAGAATCCGCGCGCGTATGGAAATCATGGTTTGAGCTCCATCACATAGCCGACACCGCGCACGGTGCGGATCAACTCGCTCGAGAGTTTTTTGCGCAGGTTATGGATCAGCACTTCGAGGGTGTTGCTCTCGACCCGATCCTGCCAGCCATAGAGCGCTCGCGACAGGCGCTCGCGGGTGACGACCTTGCCCGGGCGGGCCATCAGTTGGTGCAGCAGTTGATATTCCATCGGCGTCACCACCACGTCGGTGCCGTGCCAGGTGACCTGCTGCGTGACCGGATCAAGGCACACGCCGGCATGTTCAAGTACCGGTTGCGCACGGCCCTGACTGCGGCGCAGCAATGCGCGAATCCGCGCTTTCAGTTCATCGACGTCGAACGGTTTGATCAGGTAGTCGTCGGCGCCGGCATCCAGTCCGGCAATGCGTTCGGCAGTGCCGTCGCGGGCGGTGAGGATCAGCACCGGCAAGTCCTGTTGTTCACCACGCAAGCGTTGCAACAGCGCGAGGCCGTCGAGCCGTGGCAGGCCGAGGTCGAGCAGCAGCAAGTCGAAGCTCTCACTGCGCAGGGCGTGCAGGGCGCTGACCCCATCCTGCAACCAGTCGAGGGTGTAGCCTTCGCTGCCGAGGGCAACGCGAATGCCTTGACCGAGGGCGCGATCATCTTCGACCAGCAGTAGGCGCATAACGGATTCTCTTGAGGAAACACGGCGGTTGACCGGCGGCATCATGCCGCTGTGCAGCCAGCTGTGGCAGCTGACCCGACGGGAAAGATGTAACGACTCGTTGCCAACTAAGCTTCGACTAAGGTTGCTTTTGCACAGTGAGGCCTTCCTCATCGAGCGAGAGTGTTTCCATGCGCAAACTTCTGCTGTTGTCCCTCATCGTTGCCAGTCCGTTGGCCGTCGCCGGCCCGCAATGCACCACCGCCGAACGCTCGCAATGGCAAGACCAGAAAGCCTTTCAGGAGCAGCTCAAGGCTCAGGGCTACGAGATCAGCAAGTTCAAGGTCACCGACGGCAACTGCTACGAGATCTACGGTTTCGACAAGGACAAGCGCAAGGTCGAGATCTACCACGACCCGGTCAGCGGCAAAGCGGTGAAAACCGAGATCAAGGGCTGATGCCGAGCACGTCCGTGCGCCTGTGGGACCCCGTGGTGCGGCTGTTTCATCTGTCCATCGCGGGCGTCTTCGTCGCCAATTACTTCTTCAATGAAGCCGGTGACGCCTGGCACGTCTGGCTCGGCTATTACGCCATGGGCTGGCTGCTGGTGCGGCTGGTATGGGGCTTCGTCGGGCCGCGCAGTGCGCGCTGGGCGGATTTCTGGCCGACGCCGACGCGACTGTTCGCCCATGCGCGCTCGTTGATTGCCGGTCGGCCCGAGCATCGTCTTGGGCATTCGCCGATGGGGGCGCTGGTGATGCTGTTGATGTTGCTGGCGATGTTCATCGCCGGTTTGAGCGGCTGGGCCATGGAAGAGGTCGATGCCTTGTGGGGCGCCGACTGGCCGTTGCAGGTGCACGAAACCGCTACCGACATCTTGCTGGTGCTGGTCTGCCTGCACATCGCCGCCGCGCTGTTCGAAAGTTTTCTGCTGCGCGACAACTTGCCGTTGTCGATGCTCACCGGACGCCGACGGCGCTTGCCGGACGATCCGCCGCGCTGACAGGGATGTTTTGCCAATTGCCCTCCATCCTGTTTTTGCCGTGAGTCCACTATGCGTGCGCTTCCCGATCGCTTGAAACTTATCCTCGGCGGACTGGCCGTGAGCCTGGTTTTCTTTGGTGCCTGGCGCAGTCATCCGGCTCATGTGCTGGCGCCATTTGCCGTGGCCGCGCCGCCCGTCGATGCTTCGCTGCAGGCACCGGAGCCGCTGTACAGCAGTCGCTTCGTCTCCTCGCAACTGAATGATTTCGTGCACTCGTCGTCGGTGACCGCGCTGCCGGGCGGCGACCTGATGGCGGTGTGGTTCGCCGGTTCCCGCGAAGGCGCCGCCGACGTGCAGATCCGTACCGCCCGCTATGACGCCGACAGCGCGGAGTGGGGCGCCGAGCAGGTGTTGGCCACCCGCGAATCGACCCGCGACGGCACCCGCCGCTACATCCGCAAACTGGGCAATCCGGTGATCGCCCTCGCGCCGGATCAACGGTTGTGGATGTTTTATGTCTCGGTATCCGTGGGCGGCTGGGCCACCAGTGCGATCAACGTGATGGTCTCGGATGATGTCGGGCGCAACTGGTCGGCGCCGCGACAGCTGATCACTTCACCGTTTTTCAACATCAGTACGCTGGTGCGCGCCGCGCCGGTGTTCCATGCCGACGGCTCGATCGGTTTGCCGGTGTATCACGAGTTCATGGGCAAATTCGCCGAGTACCTGTACCTGAGCGCAGACGGCGCGGTGATCGATAAATTCCGCATCAGCCGTGGCAAACATTCGTTGCAGCCGACCATTGTGCCGCTGGACGGAAAACGTGCCGTGGCCATGCTGCGTTATGCCGGCGACACGCATCATCGAGTGCTGGCCAGCCGCACCGAGGACGCCGGGCAGACGTGGAGCGAGCCGTATCCGCTGGAACCGGCCAACCCCAATTCATCGCTCGCGGCAGTCGGCACCGGCGACAACGGTCTGCTGGTGGCGCTCAATGATCTGCAGGACGGGCGCTTCAAGCTCAGCCTGTATGGCACCGATGCCAATCTGAACCACTGGCGCAACGTGATCGAACTCGATCAGTCGCCCGATCCGCTCGGCCAGCCGTTCGCCCCCGAAGCCTACAAGGCGATCATCGGCGAAGGCTTTCGCGCTTCCAGTGGTGCCCGGCGCTTGCCGCTGGAGCAACGCTTTCTGAGCAATCTGGATTACCGGGTGTGCAAGCCGCAGGGCTGTGATTTCGAGTACGAGTATCCGTACTTCAGTCGCGGCAGCGATGGCCTCTATCACCTGGTGTATTCGTGGAATAACACCTTCATCAAACATGTCAGCTTCAATGAAGCGTGGCTCGAGGAGCGCCTGTGATGCTGTTGCTCTGGCAAGCCCATTTGACATTCATCCTGCTGGGTTTTGTCCTGCTCGGCTCGTTGCAATGCACGCGACGCTGGCGCCCGTGGCTGTTGCCGCTGCTGGCGCTGGTCAGCTTCGTGCCAATCAACGAACTGCCTTTGGCGGCGTACGTGCGTAGCTTCACCGATGATCTGGCGATCACCACGCTGGTGTTGCTCGGCTGGGCCAGTCTGGTCCGACTGGGCGTGGTCGAGCGGCAGACATTGCCGGCACGGGTGCAGGTGCTGGTGCTGTTCACCGTGCTGGCCGCGCTGCTGTACCCGGCGACGATGGGCCTGACGTATTTCGATCCGTACCGTTGGGGCTTCAACCCACGGCCGATGATCGTCTGTATCGGCCTGCTGGCACTGGCGCTGTTGTGGCTGCGCAATACGCTGGCAGTGTCGATGCTTGCGCTGGGCACGCTGGCGTTCGCCTTGCGTCTCAAGGCCTCGGAAAACTATTGGGATTACCTGATCGATCCGCTGCTGCTGGGTTACTGCCTGATCGCCGCTGCAGCGCTGTGCATCCGTGAGGTCAGGCGTCTGCTGCGAGCCGCACCGGCCGGCGCGACATCTTCTATTTGAACCAACGACACTGAGGTCAATGATGGGCTGGTTGCAATCGCGACGCCTGCGCTATGGCGTGGGCGCGGCAGGTTTGGCGTTTTTGTTGTTTGCCGTGCTCCGGCTGGTGTTCGTGCTGGGGTTTTCCGGGATCGCGCCCAGCGAGTTCGTCGACAACCCGGCGCTGCGCGAAACCCTCGGTATCGGTTTGCGCTTCGACCTGCGCCTCGCCGTGTTGCTGATCCTGCCATTGGCGCTGCTGGCCTGGGTGCCGCGCTGGAACCTCACGCGGTTGCCGTGGTTGCGCTGGGTCGCGCGGATTTACTGGCTGCTGGCGCTCGGCGTTATCGGCCTTCTGTACATCATCGATTTCGGTCATTACGCCTACCTCGGCGTGCGGATCAACGCCACGGTGCTGCGTTATCTGGAGGATGCGCAGATTTCGCAGCAGATGGTCTGGGAAACCTACCCGGTGCTGTGGATTGCCCTCGGCTGGCTGGCGGTGCTGGGCGTCTGGTTCTACGGACTTTTGCAGCTGGAACGGCTGACGCTGGCCCGTGAACCCGAGGTTATCCGGCGTCCGTCGCTGGCATTCGGCACCGGGCTGGGCGTGGTTGCGGTCCTGCTGGCGTTGCTCGGTCGGGTCGACAATCTCAACCTGGAAAACCCGGTGCCGCTGCGCTGGAGCGATGCGTTCTTTTCCGGTAACGCGCAGATCGCCGCGGTCGGTCTGAACCCGGTGCTGTTCCTGTACGACACGCTGAAAACCGGGCAGGCGCAATTCGATGAGGCGCAGGTGCGCGAGCACTATCCGCTGATTGCCCGTTATCTGGGCGTGGATCGACCGGATCCGCAATCGCTCAACTTCGAGCGTCAGCAAGGCGTGCAGCCGTATCGGCTGCCGGGCACGCCGAACGTGATGTTCGTCATGCTCGAATCGCTGGGCACCAGCGCCGTTGGCGCCTACGGCAATCCGTTGAACCCGACGCCAAACCTCGATCAATTGGCGGCCCAAAGCTGGTTCTTCAAACACTTCTATGTGCCAGTCACCGGCACTGCGAAAACCGTGTGGGCGAGCATCACCGGCGTTCCCGACGTGACGCGCCGCGAGACAGCCACCCGTCATCCGCTGATCACCCGTCAGCACACGCTGATCAACGCGTTCACCGATTACCAGAAGCTCTACATGATCGGCGGCAACGCCGGCTGGGCCAATATCAATGCGCTGATCCAACAGAGCATCGACGGCGTGCGCCTGTATCAGGAAAGTGACTGGCGTTCGCCGCTGGTGGACGTGTGGGGCATTTCCGATCTGGATCTGTTCAAGGAGAGCGACCGCATCCTGCGCGACTTGCCGAAGGACCGACCGTTCTTCGCCTACGTGCAAACCTCGGGCAACCATCGGCCATTCACCATCCCCAAGGACAACGACGGTTTCGAGGTCAGCAACCTGTCGCTGGAGCAGGTGCAGGCCGCCGGTTCGCGCAGCGTCGAGCAGTACAACGCGGTGGGCCTGCTGGATTTCAATATCGGCAAATTGATGGAATTGGCCAAGGCTGGCGGCTATTACGACAACACGATTTTTGTGTTCTTCGGCGACCACAACACGCGTATCAGCCAGATCCCGCACATGCCGCCGGCGTTCGAGCAACTGGGCCTGGAAAGCAATCATGTGCCGATGCTGATTCACGCCCCGGGCATGCTTGCGCCGAAGGTCATCGAGGAGGCGGTGGGGCTGACGGATCTGCTGCCGACGGTGGCCGGGATGGCCGGCGTGCCGTTCCGCAATGGCGCAATGGGCCGCGATTTCCAGCAACCGGCGCCGGAAGGTGAGCGCGTAGTGCCGCTGGTGCTGCGCGAGGGGACGTTCCCGTTGATTGGCGGGGTGACCAAGAATTTCCTCCTGCAAATGCAGCATGACGGCAGCTCGCCGACCCTGCATGACCTGGCGTCGAAGACCCCGCTGGATAACGTCGCCGGGCAAAACCCCGAGGAATTCCAGCGCCTGGTGGAACTGACGCGGGGCCTGCACGAGAGCGCGCGGCTGATGCTGTATCGCAATGTGCGCTGACCGGGTGAATACTCGGTCAGCGCGACGTTTTAGCGGTTCAGAAAGCCCAGCAGGTCTTCGTTCAGCGCCTGGGCGTGGGTCACGGCAAAACCATGGGGCGCGCCGGCGTAGACTTTCAGTTCGGCGCCCTTGATCAGCGCCGCCGCCTGTTTGCCGGTGGTTTCGAACGGCACGATCTGATCGCCGTCGCCGTGGATCACCAAGGTTGGTACGTCGATCTTCGCCATGTCCGGACGGAAGTCGGTTTCGGAGAACGCGGTAACGCAATCCACGGTGCCTTTCAGCGAGGCGAGCAGGGCGACGTTCAGGGTTTGCGTGAGCACGCCGTCGGAGACTTTCTGGCCCTGATTGGTGCCGTAGAACGGCGCGGCGAAATCAGCGATGAATTGCGCGCGATCCTTGAGCAGACCGGCCTTGATCCCGTCGAACACCGAGGTGTCGACGCCCTGCGGGTAGTCGGCCTTCTTGCCGAACAGCGGCGTCACCGCACCGAGCAGTACCAGCCCGGCAACGCGCTCGCTGCCGTGGCGGGCGATGTAACGGCTGACGTCGCCGCCACCCATGGAGAAGCCCACCAGCGTGACATCGCGCAGGTCGAGGTGGTTGATCAGTTGCGCGATGTCATCGGCAAAGGTGTCGTAGTCGTAGCCGGTCCACGGTTGATCGGAGCGCCCGAAACCACGGCGGTCGAAGGCAATCGTGCGGTAGCCGCGACTGCTCAGGTATTCCATCTGGTATTCCCACATGTCGGCATCCAGCGGCCAGCCATGGCTGAACAACACGGGTTTGCCGCTGCCCCAGTCCTTGAAATAGATCTGTGTGCCGTCATCGGTAGTGAATGTGCTCATGGGAACTCCTTGCTGTGGGCGATCGTTCGGAAGGCCGGATGCCGCAATGGCCGCCCATCACTATCGGCGCAAATCGCGGCTGTCACTTGTACGCAAGTGCTCAATTGCCATGGCGGGTGGCGTGGTTCTTTTCCAGCGCCACAGTTGTAAGATGCAACCACACGCTGGATTTGATGGAGAAACACCCTGTGAAGCGCAAAAGCCTGCACGGCAACGCCTGCCCGGTCGCCCGTACGCTGGATTTGATCGGTGACTGGTGGTCGCTGCTGATCATCCGCGATGCGCTGGAGGGCATCCGCCGCTTCAGTGATTTTCAGAAGAATCTGGACATCGCCAAGAACATGCTCAGCGCCCGGCTCAAGGCCTTGGTCGAGCAGGGGATCCTGCAAACGGTGCCGGCCGCCGATGGCGGTGCCTATAAGGAATACGTGCTGACCGAACGCGGCACGGCCTTGCAGACGGTGATCGTTGCGCTGTCGCAGTGGGGCGGGGAGCACCTGTATGCGCCGGGTGAGCCGGGTTCGGTGATGGTTGATGCAAAGGATCGTCAGCCAATTCGCAAACTGCAATTGATGTCGGCTGATGGCCGCTTGCTTGCACCGCATGAGGTGGCGACGGAGACAGACGTTGAACACTGACAGGCGAGCGCAACATAGGTTTGACGTCAAAATGATGGCCATCTAATATCGCGGCGTTGTTTTGATGTCATTCCCCGTCCTGCTTGTTCAATAGAGATTTCCGCGTGAATAAACGTGTGCTCGTGATGTTGACCCTGCTGCTCGCGCTGCCAGGCTGCCATTCCAATGTGCGTAACTCTTCCCCCAGCCTGCTGAAAGACGGCATCCAGTTGCATCAGGACCAAGTGGTGGTGGACGCCCAGCACGCCAAGGTCATCATGAAATCATCTGGGGGCACCTATCCGGTGGAGTTTTCCATTCGCCGCGCCGATGATCCCGACCGCCGCATGGAAGTGCTCGGCACCGTTGTGGATTCCGGTCGTGGCAAGGTGTTCGGCTGGATCGCCAAACTCAACGAAGTGGCCAACAGCGCCACGGTCAAACGCTTTCCGCAACTGGAAGCACAGGCCGATGCCGGCAAGCCGTTTGAGGTGTCAGGGTATTCGAGCAGCCGGGTGACCGCCGGCATTTATACCTGTGGGCCGCTGAAAAACACCTTCACTCCGCAGCAGGGCAAGGTGTACCAGGTGGAATTCCAGTTCTCCGGTGATCTCTGCGAGCAACACGTCTACGACGTTACCCAACCCCCGCAGCGCATTCCTGTAGCAGGTTGATCTTGCATACGCGATGCATCGAATTCAGTTGAAGAAAGGAAATACCAAGTGAAACGCAATCTCTGCCTGGCACTCATCGTCCTGGCTGCAACACTGGGTGGCTGTGCCGCCAACAAACCGGGCAACGATCCATCCCTGATCGGTTCATGGAAAGGTGTGCGGTCGGAAAACGGCAAGTGCCAGTTCCTGTCCTGGAAAAACAACTTCAAGCCTGACGGCACCTTCAACATTACTTTCTTCCGGGATGCCCAGCAGACCCAGCCGATCCAGACCGAACACGGTATCTGGAAGGCGGCCAATGGCAAGAACGAGTTGCGCACCGCCGGCGTGCCGCTGCCCGATATCTATACCTACAAACTGATCGATGCCGACACGGTGCATTACGTCAGTGTGGCGAAGGACCCTTCGGGCGATTGCCAGGAAGACTACGAGTTCACCGAGCACCGTATTCGCGGTTGAGTCGGTCTGCGCAAGAAAGGGGTGCATCCATTCTGGCCAATGGATGCGCCCCTTTTTTCATGGCTTAGCGGCTCCTGCTTCCTTTGTTAATTCCTTGATACAAACCCGACAAAAGGTTGAAACGATTGTTTGACGTCAAAATGATGGCCATCTAATATCGCGCCACTATTTTGATGTCATTCCGTATCGAGGGATCGAACATGTACCCACCCGCCCTCGCGGCGAGGTTGTGCGCAGCTTTGCTGTGCCTGTCTCCACTTCAGATTGCCTTCGCTGCACCCACTCCCGGTGAAACCGACCTGATCCGCGATCGCCAGAATCGCTTGCTCGAAGAGCAGCAGCGGCGTCTTGAAGACCTGAAAAATCTGCCCGGCAAAGAGGCCGGTCCGGCGCAACCAGCGGCGCCCACCGACACCCGCTGTTTCCCGATCAAGGACATCGAGCTCAAGGGCGCCGACAGTCTGTCCGACAGCGACAAAACCCGCTTGCTCAAGCCCTACATCGACCAGTGCCTCGGGGTGCCGCAACTCAACGAGCTGCTGAAAGTCATCACCGACCATTACATCGAGAAAGGCTTGGTCACCAGCCGCGCCTACCTGCCGCAGCAGGATCTGTCTGGCGGGCACCTGAAAGTGCTGGTGGTCGAGGGCAAACTGGAAGGCATGAAAGGCGCCGAGAACAGCAAGCTTTCGGAGCGTGAACTGGCGATGGCCTTTCCCGGCAAGTCCGGCGAACTGGTCAACCTGCGCGAGATCGAGCAGATGGTCGATCAGCTCAATCGCCTGCCGTCCAATCAGGCCAAGATGGAACTGGCGCCGGGCAAGAACGTTGGCGGCAGTGAGGTGCTGGTCACCAATACGCCGCAGAAGCCATGGCGTGCCGGACTGTCGCGCAGCAACGACGGCCAGCGCAGCACCGGTGAACAGCAGTGGGGCACCACTTTCGATTGGGACAGCCCGCTGGGCCTGGCCGATCAGTTGAGCCTGCGCGGCGGTCACGATGCAATGACCGATCACCAGCACACCTCCAGCAACGCCATGCTCAATTACAACCTGCCGTGGGGCTGGTGGAACTTCAGCTACACCTACAGCCAGAGCGACTACCGCTCGCAGATCGCCGCCAACGGCTACAACTTCAAGCAGACCGGCGACAGCGAAAACCATCAATTGCGCGCCGAGCGAGTGATCCATCGCGACTCGGTGAGCAAGACTTCGCTCAGCGCCGGGCTGTCCTACCTGCGCACCAACAACTACATCGAAGACAGCAAGCTCAAGCTGAGCAGCAACCGCATCAGCGAAGCGCAGTTCGGCTTCAACCACGGTCGCCGCATCGGCAGCGCCTTCGTCAACTTCGACGCCGGCATGCAGGAAGGCATCGGCGCGTTCGACGCGCAGGGCAGCCACGATCCGGGCCCCGGCGAGCCCGACGCACGCTACCGCAAATACACCGCGACCCTGAGCTACCTGCAACCGTTCAAAGTGTGGGGCGAATCCTTCACCTTCAGTAGCCTGATGACTGGCCAGCGCAGCGAAGACGTGCTGTTCAGTTCACAACGCACCAGCCTCGGCGGGCTGTCGTCGATCCGTGGCTACAAGGATCAATCGTTGTCCGGCGACAGCGGCGGCTACTGGCGCAACGATCTGCGCTGGAGCCGTCCGATCAACGTCGAATGGCTGCGTCCGGTGTTCGCTGAATACGGCACCAGCCTCGGTTACGACCAGGGCGTGATTCGCGGCGACCGTTACAACGGTGATCAGCACGGACGCATGTCGAGCAACTCGCTGGAACTGTTCGCCCGTGGTCAACATGTGGCCGCCAGCCTGACCTTTGCGCACTCCCTCGAGCGCCCGGACGTGCTGACCGAGCGCGAAGCGCCGATCTATTTCCGCCTCGACTTTTTCATCTAATTCAAATTCTTCGAGACCATCGACATGGATGTTCGTCAGTTCGCCTTCCTTGCAGGCCAGCCTTCTGCGGCCGTAAAAAACCGTGAGTCGTTTCTGGGCATGCCCAAGCGCGGGCTGGCGTTCCTGCTGGCGAACGTCATGTTCTGGCAACCGATGTGGGCGCAGGCCGACGGCATTGTCGTGGCCAACCCGAACACCGCGCTGGAT
>NZ_JASCPO010000240.1:0-8642 GCF_029960145.1 Pseudomonas sp. PS01299
CCCGCTCCCACAGTAGATCTCGGTTGTTCACACAATTTGTGTTCACCGCAGATCCAATGTGGGAGCGGGCTTGCTCGCGAAAGCGGTCTGCCAGCCAGCAGAGAAAAATCTGACTAAATGCGACCTGCAGGCGCATACGGCGCCGGATCAATAATCGGCGCACGCCCCAGCATCACATCGGCAAACAACTGACATGACGCCGGCGCCAGCACCAGCCCGTTGCGGTAATGCCCGCAGTTCAGCCACAACCCCTCAAACCCCGGCACGCGGCCGATATACGGGATTCCCTCAGGCGAGCCCGGGCGCAAACCGGCCCAGTGCCCCACCACTTCGGCCTCCGCCAGCGCCGGCAGCAGCTCGACCGCCGAAGCCTTGAGGCTCTGCAACGCGACATCGGTCGGCGTCTTGTCGTAGCCTTCGTGCTCCAGCGTACTGCCGATCAGAATGTGCCCGTCGCGACGCGGAATCGCATAACGCCCCTTGGCCAGCACCATGCTCGGCAGGAAATCCGCTGCGCATTTGTAGAGAATCATCTGGCCCTTGACCGGCTCCACCGGCAGCGTCAGGTCCAGCGTCTTGAGCAGATCACCGCTCCATGCCCCGGCCGTCAGCACCACCTGATCGCCACTGATCACGCCTCTGGACGTCTCGACGCCAACCACCCGCTCGCCTTCGCGAACAAACCCGCTGACTTCGCATTGCTCGTGAATCGTCACGTTCGGCAGCGCCAGCAAAGCGGCTTTCAATGATTTGACCAGACGCGGGTTACGCACATTGGCCACATCGGCCATGTAGATCGCCCGGGAGAACCCGCCGCCCAACACCGGCACTGCGTCGTGCGCCGCCGAGATATCCACAGCCCGCAGCGGACGGTTTTCCCGCTCGGCCCAGGCCAGTGCCTCGGCTTCATCCTCCAGATCCAGCCAATACAGGCCGGTGGTGTGCACTTCAGGATCAATCCCGGTATCGGCAAACAGCCGCTCGCCCAGCTGTGGATAAAAATCCTGCGACCAATGCGCCAGCGCGGTGACTGCCGGGCTGTAGCGCCACGGGTACAGCGGTGAAACGATACCGCCGCCGGCCCAGGACGATTCCTGGCCGACGTTCGAGCGATCCAGCAGCACCACGCTGCGCACTTCGGAGGCGAGGTTGTAGGCGGTCAGCAGGCCAATCACCCCGCCACCGACAATCACCACTTGCTGTTGCCTGGTCATGTTTGATCCAACCGTAAAAAAGACAGTGGGCGCAAAAGGCGCCCTTGAGAAGGTACCTCAGCGGCCCCAGCAATCCTTGGTGGTCAGCCCGGTGGTTGCGTTGTTCATGCTGCGCACACCCGTATTGGTCAGGGTGAAGTCCCCGCACTTGTCGGTGGCCATGGCAGTGCCGGCCTTGCGGGTGGCCGTCAGCAGGAAGGTCTGATCAGCGATCGTCGGGGTGATGGTGTAGAAATCATTGCCCGCGCTCAGACCGGTGATGCCGGTGTAGACATTGTTTTTGGTGTAGAAGCGTTCGAGGCTCTGCGCCTGCTCCGAGAGCAGCGACACCACTTCGGCGCGCCGGCCTTTTTTCAGGTATTCGGTGTAGCTCGGTGCGGCGATGGTGATGATGATCCCGATGATCGCAATCACGATCATGATTTCGATAAGGGTGAAGCCTCGGTTGAATCTGCGCATGCCTCAAACTCTCACTTACTGTATTTGTCGCCACATGATACGCCGGCTGCCGCCGCCGGATTTTTCCACCAGTGTGGTGACAGTGCCACTGGAATCGTTGACGATCTTGCGCGTCGCGCCATTGACGATGGCGTTTAGGGTCGGAATCCCGCCGGTGAACACCACGCCGCTGGAAATCGTGTCGTTGCTGTCGACCACGCCATCGGCGTTGGTGTCGAGCACAGCGTAGTTGAGCATCTTACCGCTGAACGCATCCAGTTCGACCAGTTTGCCGGTGCCGAAACTGGCACACGGGTCGGTGGTGTCGACACTGGCGGTGGTAAACACGATGCGTCCGAGCACCAGACTGGCCTGATTGATCACCCGCTCGCCGGTCAGTACGTTGTTGTACACCAAGGGCAGGTACCAGCCCTTCTCCGCCGGATAGGTCGTGTCATTCTGGCTGGTGGTGATGAACTGCCCGGTGCTGCCAGAGAACACTCCGGTCACGGCCTGTGCCTGCAGGCTGCTGACCGTCAGTTGCCCGGAACCGCCGTCGGCATCCCACACTGAGTAGAACGCCTGCAAATCCTTGTTGGTCTTGTCGGCGGTCTCGTTGAATTTGCCGGTGCCGACGAAGATCTGTTTGCCCCCCAGCGAATTGTCCGCCAGCAGCGGCTGCGCGGTGATCGGCTGAGTCGCTCCGCCCGCCGTGGTGAACAACGGTTTACCGGAAAACGCCACGCCCCAACTGTCGGTCGATGTCGCGCTCAGATCGAACTTCCACAAGCGACCTTTCAGGTCACCACCGTAAGCGGCCTGCACCACGTTCGAAGAGTTGACCTTGAGCTTCACCGACGACAGGCCATTGGTGGTTTCGGTGCTGTCGATCACGATCTTCTTGATCAACGATCCGTCACGCACATCCAGCACATACAACGCCGCCACCCCGGAGTTGCTGCCATAACCATTGGCAATGAATGCCGCCCAACGACCGTCGGCCAAGCGTGCCACTTCCGGCCGGGCATAGGCGTAACCCAGATCATTGAATGCGTTGGCAGTGTTCGCCGTGGCGGGTGCACTGACTTCCCACAGGGCATTGAGCACATTGCCTGCCGACGCGTCGAACAGTTGCAGCGCATAGAAAGTCTTGCCGCCAGCACCGGTACCGCCGATGGCCAGGGTTTTCCAGGCGCTGTTGATTTGCGCGTCGTACACACCGACCTGACCGTCCACCAGAAACTTGTGGCTGACGCCATTGATGTACGCCGGGTCGGCAATCAGCCGCAGCGAAGGCAACACGCTGGACGGCATGTAGGCATAACGCCGGGTGCCGTTGGCCGAGTTGATCACATTGACGAAACCGTCGTTGGCATTCACCACCAGACTTGAATTCATGTTCGCCGATTTGGTGGTCAGATACGTGGTGTAGGTGGTGTCACCCGAGAGGTCGGAGGCGGTTTTATCGCTGGGCGAGGCCAGCACCAGCGGCGAGTTGATGATGTCGCCGAGCAATACGCTGCGCACCTTCAGCCCGGTCTTGTTGGTGCCCTTGCTCCACTCCACCAGGTCGCTGCCGCTGATACCGGTGGGCAGGCTCTGGCTGAGCGTCGTCTGTTGGGCTGCGGAAAAGTTGCCATAGGCCAGGGTAACGGCGGCGTTACTGGAGGTGTTCCACGATTGATAGGTTGGAGCGGTCGCGCCCGGCACGATCGTGGTATCGGTGGTCCACAGGGCTGTCGAAGTATTCACCGCGCCGGCCGAGGTGAAGCCGAAGGATTTGATCGTGCCGCGCCAGTCCTTGGGATCGTAGCTGGTCTGGAAATAACTGGTGCCACTGGCCAGCGTAGTGCCGCTGGTGACGCCGCTGCCCCCGGACCCGGCCTTGGAGGTGATGTCGCTCAAGGCCGAGGACAGCGCGGTGTTGAGGCCGGTGCTGTCGGTCGCCTGGTAATACTTGCCTTGCCCATAGGCAGCGGCGTCGGAAAGCATGTCGTTGTCGGCAGTAAAGCCGACGGTGTAGGTGTTCATGTTCTGCTTGGGAAAATCCGCCGAGCCCCAGCTCTTGCCCGCGAGATCGGTACCTGTCGACCGCATGTCGATGTCGAACGCAAACTTGGCAATGTCATCCAGATACAGCGTGTCACCCTCGTTATCGCCATTGAGGTTGTTGCCATCATTATTGATGCCATCCCAGTTCGGCAGACGACTGCCACCCAACGGATCGTTGGTTGGGAAGGTACGATCGTAGGTCGGCAAACCGTCAGTGATCACCACGCCGTAGTTCTTTTGGCAGCGGTACTGGATCGGACTGGTGTAAGTGGTGGGTGTGCTGTTGTAGTACGGCGTCATGCCGCGCATGTACCGGGTGATTTCGTAATAGGTTTCTGCCAGCGGCGTGTTGGCCACGGCCCCCAAACCACCGATCGCCGAAATCAACGCATTGTAGTTGGCGTCGGCCTGCGCCTGGGTCACGCTGCCGGAGACCGGCGACAGATCACTGATGGAACGAGCGATGTATCCACCGTTCCCGGGGTTGTTGCTGGTCACCGGGTTGAAGGTCGACAGGCCCATGCGCAAGTTACGGTTGCTGGTGACCAGTGCGGTGGACACGTTGCGCGCGACGTTGATCCGATAGTCGTTGGGAATCGCCCCGGTGGTGAAGTCGCGGGTGCCGTTGTTGATCGCCAGCCCGACCACATAGGCGATGTAATCCCCCGTGTAGCGCGTATTGCCGCCGCCCACCGGATCAGGCAGTTTCAGGCACAACGGCGCGACGCTGTTGTTGTAGAAGGCGAAGGCGCCGCCGGAGCAACCGGAGGTCGGCAGGTTCGAGAGAAACACCGGATCGCCAGTGATCGCCGTTGAACTCAGGCACAGCCCGAGCAACGCATTACATTGCCGGGCCGGGGTACGTGTGACGGTCGGATCGAATCCCGCCGCATAAATGATGCTGTTCATGCTGCCGGAATCGTCGATCAGCAACATCACGTTGGGCGGTACCGCAGCGGCACTCAGCAGCGGCGAGTCGGAAGGCGTGAACGCATAAGCCGGCGCTGCCAGATAAAAGCTCAGCAGCATGCCGGCCAACAACGTCCGGCAGCGCTCAATACTTCGCATAGACACTCTCCACCACACTGCGCGAAGTGCCGGCGATGCCGACAGCGGTCACTCGGTACAAGGTCGCCGAGGTGTTGCTCGGCACGTTCACCGCCGTCAGCGTGGTACCGATGTTCTGCACACCATAGAAGCCGTTACCTGCGGCGACCCACGTCACCCCCGAGGTCGAGTTGAGCCCCGCCGCACTGACCACCGAGGACTCCGCTGGCGGCGCACATTGCGTGGCGCTGGCACACACCGCCAGCGAATAACTGTCGAGCTGCACCGCACTCTCGCCGATACGCAACGCCGCCTCGGCGGTCTGGAACGACTGATTGCGCAGGCTGACGCTGCCGGCCATTTTTTCCTGCAGGTTGGCGCTCTGCATCGAGGACAGCCCGATCAAGGTCAGCAGCAACAGGAACACCAGACTGACCAGCAACACCATGCCACGCTGGTTTTGCCGCTGGTCGAAAGTCATCCTCATCGGCCCGACCCTCATTGCAAGCGGTTGCGCAAAGCGGCAACCACGTTGAAGGTTTGGTTGGCCACCCGGTTGTTCGGGTCGGTGAGGGTCAGGCTCAGTCGCACACTGCGGATGCGCGCCGGATCGCTAGGGTTGGCACTGTAGGAGGACGCCGCGACATCGGTGGCGGACGTCGCCAGACCGAACATCACAGTGAAGGCGCTGACGTTGTTCACCAGCACCTGCTGGGTCGGCGTGCCGCTGCCGGTGCCCATGAGAATCTGGTTGTTGCTGAAGCTGTAGATCAAGCGGCGGATCGGAAAAGCGATCTGCCCGCTCGCTGCCGCCCGCAACCCGGTATAGGCCGTGGCGCTGTTGCGGCAATCGGAGACCACCGTCCAGGTCGGCGTGCCACCACTGCCGCCGACATCAGCGGTAACCAGAGTCAGCTTGAGGTTGCTGTTGTCCCAACTGATCGGGGTGATCTGCGCCGCGGTGAAATCCCCTGCCGAGCTCGCATCAGTAATCGTGCCCAGACAGCCGAACATGCCGACCATGCGCAATTCCTGAATCATCTTGCTCAGGACAAAACGTGCGTCTTCCTGCATCGCGGCAGCGGTGTTCTGGCTGACGTAAGTGTTTTTAGCGGCGAGGAACGTCTGCACCACGCCCAGCACGATGATCAGCCCAATCGCCAGGGCGATGAGCATTTCGATCAGGCCGAAACCTCGATTGGAGCGCTTCATGGGCCGGCCACCGGATCGACCGTGGCGCGACTGGTCAGAACGAAGCTGCGGGTGGTACCGGTGGCATTCGCCGCCCGTGAGTCATTCCAGTTGATGGTGATGGTGTACACCCGCTGATTGAGGGTGATCGTACCGGTGGCAGTCGGCCCACCGAAATTGACGATGTTGGTGGTGAAATCGTAGAGATCCTGATCGCGGGCCACGCTGAGGTTGCCCGAGGTAGGCGGCGTGACGGTGTAATCAGCGGCGGAGTTGGCACGGATGCGGTCCATCATGTCGTAGGCGATGAAGCTCGCCTGACTGGTCATCCGCGAACTGTCGGTGTACTTCAGCGCATTCACTTGAACGGCTGCCGCGCCCAATATCCCGACGGTCAGAATCAGCAACGCGACCAGCACTTCGATCAGCGACATGCCCTCCTGTGCCTGTGTGCTCCCTGCCCTCATCCGCAACTTCCACCCAATTGAATTCGTCCATTCAGACACACGTTCAGCGTCCTGCTTTGTGTGCCCAACACGTAACTGATGGCCACCGCCGTCGACGGCGCCGCCAGACCGCCCAGGTTGTTGAAATCCAGTGCGGTCACTCCTGAGGGTAGCGTCAGAGTCGCGCCGCTGCTCATCGCTGGAACAACCCGCAATACATTGGCCGGTGTGCCAGTACTGTCGTAGACCGACAATTCGCCGGTCCACACGCTGCCGCCGGCGCTCGGGCGCAAGCGCGTGGTCACGCCGCGATCAATCGCCTCCAGCCGGGCATAGTTGATGGCGCGCTGCAGGTCGCCCATTTCGGTGTCGGCCTTGCTGCTCTGGATCGAGCGAGTGAAGCCCGGCACCGCCAGGGTGATGAGGATCACCATCACCGCGACTGCAGCCAACAACTCGGGCAGCGTGAAACCTTTTGTACGATGATCCATCGATGCCCTCCGTTGCCGTCGGCTATACCTGCTTCTACAAACTAGAACATTCAACCGGCCCGCGTCGGTTGATTTGCCCTGCCCGGCGAAAAGGATCGCGCCGGGCTTCATGCTCCACGGAGGGAGTTGTCATGCCGCAACAGGGTTTCAGCCTGATTGAATTGCTTATGGGACTGGCGATTGGCGCAATTGTTCTGTCGCTGGTCAGCCCGGCGTTCGCCACCTTCACCGAGTCGACCCATCGCGACCAAGCGGCGCAGTCGCTGCTCGACGGAATTCGCAACGCCCGCACCCTGGCCATCACCCGCAACCAGAGCGTGGTAATCCATGGCATCAACGGCGACTGGAGTCAGGGCTGGCGGATCATTCTGGATATCAGCGGCAAGGGGTCGCTGGACAGCAGCAACCCGCTGCTGGTGGAGCATACGAGTGACGGGCGGACACCGATTGTCGGTAATTGGGCGGTCAGTCGTTACGTGCGCTTCAGCAGTCTTGGACAACCGCTGATGCCCGGGCGGGCATTTCAGGCAGGGACATTACATATCTGTTCGGCACGCGAGCCGGTCAGCCAGCGCCAGGTGGTGCTGGCGGCAACCGGCCGGGTGCGCCTGACCAGCGCAAAGGCTGAGCAGGCGCTGTGCCTGAAGGCGAAGAGCGTCAGATCGAACGGACGCGCAGCTCTTTCGGCATCGAGAAGGTGATGTTCTCTTCGCGACCGGCCAGTTCATCGGCACCGGTCGCGCCCCAGGCTTGCAACTGCTGGATCACGCCGCGAACCAGCACTTCCGGTGCGGAGGCACCAGCGGTGATGCCTATGCGCTCGACACCCTCGAACCAGCTCTTCTGCAGGTCTTCGGCGCCGTCGATCAGGTAGGCCGGCGTGGCCATGCGTTCGGCCAGCTCACGCAGGCGGTTGGAGTTGGAGCTGTTCGGGCTGCCCACCACCAACACCACATCGCATTCGTCGGCCAGTTGCTTGACCGCGTCCTGACGGTTTTGCGTGGCGTAGCAGATGTCGTCCTTGCGCGGACCACCGATGGCCGGGAAACGTGTGCGCAGGGCATCGATCACCCGACTGGTGTCGTCCATCGACAGGGTGGTCTGGGTCACGAACGCCAGTTTTTCCGGGTTCCGTACTTGCAGTTCGGCTACGTCTTTCTCGTCTTCGACGAGGTAGATCGCGCCGCCATTGCTGGCGTCGTACTGGCCCATGGTGCCTTCGACTTCCGGGTGACCGGCGTGGCCGATCAGGATGCACTCACGGCCGTCGCGGCTGTATTTCGCGACTTCGATGTGCACCTTGGTCACCAGCGGGCAAGTGGCGTCGAATACCTTCAGGCCACGGCCGGCGGCTTCGCTGCGTACGGCTTGAGAAACTCCGTGAGCACTGAAGATTACGATGACGTCGTCCGGCACCTGATCCAGCTCCTCGACGAAGATCGCGCCACGGCTGCGCAGGTCTTCGACGACAAATTTGTTGTGCACCACTTCATGACGCACGTAGATCGGCGGCCCGAAGACTTCCAGGGCGCGGTTGACGATTTCGATCGCCCGGTCCACGCCGGCGCAGAAGCCACGGGGGTTGGCGAGTTTGATTTGCATGCTGTGCCTCGTGTCTTGCGCGCGAAATAAATTTACGTCCTGCTGATCGAGCACATTGCTCAAATACAGCAAAAATCCAATGTGGGAGCGGGCTTGCTCGCGAAAGCAGTGTGTCAGACAACGTCTATGTTGAATGTCAGTCAGCATTCGCGAGCAAGCCC
>NZ_JASCPO010000241.1:0-8534 GCF_029960145.1 Pseudomonas sp. PS01299
GCGGTGTGTCATCTAAAAATCTGCATTTGACCCACCGCTTTCGCGAGCAAGCCCGCTCCCACCCCGATCCTGCCCGGATTCAATTCCCGGGCCGATGCGTTAAACTCGCGCCCATTGCTGTCTGGAGCTTCTTATGCGCGAAGAGTTGAACCAAGGCCTGATCGACTTCCTCAAGGCCTCCCCTACCCCGTTCCACGCCACCGCCAGCCTTGTTCAGCGTCTGGAGGCCGCCGGTTACGTGCGCCTCGACGAGCGCGAGCCGTGGACCACCGAGGCCAACGGCCGCTACTACGTCACCCGTAACGACTCCTCGATCGTCGCGATCAAAATGGGCCGCAACTCGCCACTGCACGACGGGATCCGTCTGGTCGGCGCCCACACCGACAGCCCGTGTCTGCGGGTCAAGCCGCAACCGGAACTGCAACGTCAGGGCTTCTGGCAACTGGGCGTTGAAGTCTACGGCGGCGCGCTGCTGGCGCCGTGGTTTGACCGCGACCTGTCGCTGGCCGGGCGCGTCACCTTCCGTCGCGACGGCAAGGTCGAAAGCCAACTGATCGACTTCAAGGCGCCGATCGCGATCATTCCCAACCTGGCGATTCACCTGAACCGTGAAGCCAATCAGGGCTGGGCGATCAACGCGCAGACCGAGCTGCCGCCGATCCTCGCGCAATTCGCCGGCGACGAACGCGTCGACTTCCGCGCCGTACTGACTGATCAACTGGCCCGCGAACATGGCCTGAACGCCGATGTGGTGCTGGATTACGAGCTGAGTTTCTACGACACCCAGAGCGCGGCGGTCATCGGCCTGCATGGCGACTTCATCGCCGGTGCGCGCCTGGACAACCTGCTGTCGTGCTACGCAGGCCTGCAAGCCCTGCTCACCGCCGACACCGAAGAAACCTGCGTGCTGGTGTGCAACGACCACGAAGAAGTCGGCTCCTGCTCGGCGTGCGGTGCCGATGGCCCGATGCTCGAACAGACCCTGCGCCGCCTGCTGCCGGAAGGTGACGAGTTCGTCCGCACCATCCAGAAATCGCTGCTGGTCTCGGCCGACAACGCCCACGGCGTGCACCCCAATTACGCCGAGAAGCACGACGCCAACCACGGTCCGAAACTCAACGCCGGCCCGGTGATCAAGGTCAACAGCAACCAGCGCTACGCCACCAACAGCGAAACCGCCGGGTTCTTCCGCCACCTGTGCATGGCCGAAGAAGTACCGGTGCAGAGCTTCGTGGTGCGCAGCGACATGGGCTGCGGCTCGACCATCGGCCCGATCACCGCCAGCCACCTGGGCGTGCGCACCGTCGACATCGGCCTGCCGACCTTCGCCATGCACTCGATCCGCGAACTGTGCGGCAGCCACGACCTGGCGCACCTGGTCAAAGTGCTGAGCGCGTTCTACGCCAGCCGCGAGTTGCCTTAAAAGCTGAAAAGCTTCGCGAGCAAGCCCGCTCCCACATTGGAATGCATTTCAACCTGTGGGAGCGGGCTTGCTCGCGAAAGCGCTCGTGCAGACAACAAAGATTCATCGTAGAACCGAATCATTCCTGATACACATCACTCCTCGCTGCAGAAAGCGACCTAGACTTAAATCATTCCCTTCGACAAGGCAGTCACCATGATTTCGATGTCCTCCTTCCACGCCATGCTCATTCCGATACTGTCCGGGATGATCCTGCTGGCGATCGGTTTCAACTTCCGCGACAAGAACGCCGGTGTGTTTGCCATGTGGGTCGGCATGCTGATGATCCTGGCGACCGTGGTCTACAAGATCCTCGCCAAACTCAGCGAATAAATCCGCGCCCGGCTCGCATTGATTCTGGCTGCCTCGTACACTCGCTCAATTCGCCCCTTTGCGAGGTTGACCGCCTAGTGTTCGCTCGTCTGTTTGCTCTGCCCTGCCTGTTCCTTGTCTGCCTGATGACGCTGCTGCCGCTGGCCCCTGCCCAGGCGGTCGGGTTGCCGGGCCTGCTCAACACCACCAAGACGCAGCCGGAGGCGCAAGAGCCGCTGGGCCAGTCGCTGGATGAAGTCATCAAGTCGCTGGAAAACGACAAGCAACGCGCGCAATTGCTGAGCGATCTGAAAAAGCTGCGCGACGCCACCAAGAAAGCCCAGGCTTCACCGGAAGAAGGCGTGCTGGGCCTGATCGGCGGCACCCTGGCCAGCTTCGAGAAACAGTTCTCCGGTGACGACAGCCCGCTGACCCGCTGGTCCGACGAGTTCGATCTGGCCAGGGACGAACTCGACAACCTGATGTTGCCGGCCAGCGAATGGCTGCCGATCATCTTCGGCTTCGCGGTGATCCTGATGGTCTGGAGCCTGCTCGCCGCCGCGCTGATCTGGCTCGGTCACCGGGTGCGCATGCGCTTCGGCCTGACCGAAGAACTGCCGCAACACCCCAAGGCCCTCGACATGCTGCGCTTCGCCCTGCGCAAGCTCGGGCCGTGGCTGATTGCATTGGTCATCACCGTTTACATGAGCTACGCGCTGCCGTCGTCATTGGGTAAAAGCCTGGCGATGGTGCTGGCTTATGCGCTGGTGGTCGGCACCTGTTTCTCGGCGATCTGCGTGATCGCCTTCTCGCTGCTCGACGGCCCGCACCGGCACCGGGCGCTGTACATCCTGCGGCATCAGGCCTTCCGTCCGTTGTGGCTGATCGGCAGCTTCGCCGCATTCGGTGAAGCGCTGAGTGACCCGCGCCTTGTCGAAGGCCTCGGCGTGCACCTGGCGCACACCACCGCGACCATCACCAACGTGCTCGCGGCGCTGTTCACCGGGTTGTTCATCCTGCGTTTCCGCCGGCCGATCGCGCACCTGATCCGCAACCAGCCGTTGTCCCGCCGCCTGACCCGCCGCGCCCTCAGCGACACCATCGATATCCTCGGCACCTTCTGGTACGTGCCGGCGCTGGTGCTGGTCGGGATCTCGCTGTTCGCCACCTTCGTCTCCGCCGGCGACACCAGCACCGCCCTGCGTCAGTCGCTGATCTGCACGGTGCTGCTGGTGATGTGCATGGTGATCAACGGCCTCGTGCGCCGTCATTCACTCAAACCGCAACGCGGGCCGAAGCGCCATGCGTTGTACTCGGAGCGCCTGAAAAGCTTCTTCTACACCCTCGCCCACCTGCTGGTATGGCTGATCTTCATCGAGCTCGGCCTGCGCGTGTGGGGCAAGTCGCTGATCGGCTTTGCCGAGGGCGAAGGGCATGACGTCAGCGTCAAACTGTTCAGCCTGATCGGCACGCTGATTTTCTCCTGGCTGATCTGGATCCTCGCCGACACCGCCGTGCACCACGCCCTCACCCGCTCGCGCAAAGGCCTGGCGAATGCCCGCGCGCAGACGATGATGCCGCTGATCCGCAACGTGCTGTTCGTGGCGATTTTCATCATCGCGCTGATCGTCGCCCTGGCGAACATGGGCATGAACGTCACGCCACTGCTGGCCGGTGCCGGTGTGATCGGTCTGGCCATCGGTTTCGGTGCGCAGTCGCTGGTGGCGGACCTGATCACCGGCCTGTTCATCATCATCGAAGACTCGCTGGCCATTGATGACTACGTCGACGTCGGCGGCCACCTCGGCACTGTCGAAGGCCTGACCATCCGCACCGTGCGCCTGCGCGACATCGATGGCATCGTTCACACCATTCCGTTCAGCGAAATCAAAAGCATCAAGAACTACTCCCGGGAATTCGGCTACGCGATCTTCCGCGTGGCGGTGCCGTACAACATGGAAATCGACGACGCGATCAAACTGATGCGCGACGTCGGCCAGAAAATGCGCACCGACCCGCTGCAGCGGCGCAACATCTGGTCGCCGCTGGAGATCCAGGGCGTGGAAAGTTTCGAATCCGGCAGCGCGATCCTGCGTGCACGCTTCAAGACTGCACCGATCAAACAATGGGAAGTTTCCCGAGCGTTCAACCTGTCGCTCAAACGCCATCTGGACGAAGCCGGACTCGATCTGGCGACGCCACGCATGAGCGTGCAGGTCATCACTGCCGGCGGTGGCCAGCCGAAGGAATAGCACTTCGCGCAGACACTCGGGTCACAGGCAGGGAAGCCAGAAAAACAATAACCATGGAGACACCCGATGCAGCTGACACGTATCGCCCAGACCGTTCTGCTCACTCTGCTGGCCGGCACCGCCAGCGCCGCCACCCTGGACAGCACCCGCGAACAGATCGCCACGCAAGCCAAGGCACTTGAACCGCAACTGCTGGAAACCCGCCGCGACATCCACGCGCACCCGGAACTGGGCAACACCGAGAAACGCACCGCGGAACTGGTCGCCAGACAACTGAAGGCCATGGGTCTGGAAGTCAAAACCAACGTCGCCCGCACCGGCGTGGTTGCCATCCTCAAGGGCGCCCTGCCCGGCCCGACCGTGGCCCTGCGCGCCGACATGGACGCGCTGCCGGTCAAGGAAGTCGCCGACCTGCCCTTCGCCTCGAAAGCCAAAGGCACTTATCTGGACAAAGAAGTCGACGTGATGCATGCCTGCGGCCACGACGCCCACACCGCGATCCTGCTGAGCACGGCGAAAATTCTTACGGGCATGCGCGACACCCTGCCCGGCACCGTGGTGTTCTATTTCCAGCCCGCCGAAGAAGGCCCGAGCGACTTCATCCCCGACGGCAAAAACACCTGGGGCGCGAAAATGATGGTGCAGGAAGGCGTGATGAAATCCCCCAAACCCGACGCCGTCTTCGGCCTCCACGTCTGGGCCGGCGTCCCCGCCGGCCAGATCGCCTACCGCCCCGGCGCCACTCTGGCCAGCTCCGACGACCTGCGCATCAAAATCCTCGGCAAACAGACCCACGCCGGCCGCCCGTGGGACGGCATCGACCCGATCACCGTCGGCGCACAAACCATCGTCGGCCTGCAAACCGTGGTCAGCCGCCGCACCGACATTTCGTCCTACCCGTCGGTGGTCAGCATCGGTACCATCAACGGCGGCACCCGCTACAACATCATTCCCGAGTCCGTGGACATGAGCGGCACCATCCGCTCCTACGACTACGGCATCCGCCAGAAACTCCACGCCGACGTACGCCAGACCATCGAAAAAATCGCCGAAAGCGGCGGCGCGAAAGCCGACGTGACCATCATCGAAAAATACGACCCCACGATCAACAACCCGGCACTGACGGAAAAAATGCTGCCGACGTTGAAGTGGGCAGCCAAGGATGACGTGGTCAATGCGCCGCTGGTGGGCGGCGCGGAAGACTTCTCGTTCTTTGCCAAGGAAGTGCCCGGGTTATTTGTGTTTCTCGGGGTGACGCCACGGGATCAGGACATGAGTAAGGCGGCGCCGAATCACAATCCGGGATTCTTTGTGGATGAGTCGGCGCTGGTGGTTGGGGTGAGGACGATGGCGTCGTTGGCGACGGATTATTTGTATGGGAATGCTCAGCTGGCCAGATAGAGATGGGGTGATTGTGCGGGCGACTTCGCGAGCAAGCCCGCTCCCACAGTGGATTGGGTGTGGGCTGTTGGAGATTGGTCGGCTGTCAGGCCGCCTTCGCGAGCAAGCTCACTCCCACAGTGGGATTGGGTGCAGGCAGTTGGAGATTGGTCGGCTGGGAGGTCACCATCACTGGCAGGCCAGCTCCCACAGAGAGATTGGGTGCAGGCAGTTAGAGATTGGTCGGCTGTCAGGCCGCCATCGCCGGCAAGCCAGCTCCCACAGTGGGATTGGGTGCAGGCAGTTGGAGATTGGTCGGCTGTCAGGCCGCCATCGCTGGCAAGCCAGCTCCCACAGTGGTATTGGGTGGGGGCTGTTGGAGTTGGTCGGCTGGGAGGTCACCACCACTGGCAGGCCAGCTGCCACAGTTGGATTGAGTGCAGGCAGTTGGTGATTGGTCGGCTTTCAGGCCGCCATCGCGAGCAGGCTCACCCCTACAGCAAAGCAAAAGCCGACCGCAGGCTCTTCACCACTCAATGGCCGAGTGTCAGCTCGCCGAAAGCTCTTGATCTTGACTCACCGGCCCGTCGGCAGGCTGAGCGGAGGGATTGATCCGGGGGTGGGAGCGAAGCGACCGTTCGACGAAGTCGAACACATCGAGAGGAGGTGCAGCGAAGCAAACCGGAGGCGATGCGCCCGGATCGATCCCGGAGCGAAGGAACCCCGAGCTTTAGCGAGCGGGCCGAACGTCAGGGCACAGACCTTTGGTTCCTTTGGGGCGTTTGCCAAAGGGACTCGCTGTAAAAGCGAAACCGCCAGTGGCAACACCCGAAGCAACGGATATAAACCCAAAACCCCAAGAACCTGGTCGGCCCAAAGGCCGCCAAGGTCAAACAACATCTACACCAACGTGAATCGCATCATGCCGCCAAAACTCCAGATCACAATCAATCAACCGCTCATGCTGATCATAATTGACCCGAGCAATCCGTAACCCCGGACTCCCGACAGAAACCCGCAAAGCCGCCGCCGCATCCACCGACAACGACGTCGGCACAATCTCGAACCGCACCCGCCCATAGTGCAAATCGTAATGCCGCGCATACAACTCGGTCATCGACTGATTCAAATCAAATCCCAGAATCCCCGGAAAATACTGCGGATTCAGATAGTGCTCCACATACAAAACCAGCCGCCCGTCAATCCGCCGCGACCGGCAAATCTGAATCACGCTCGACAAAGCAGGCAACTGCAACAACGCACAAACCGCCACCGACGCCGGCTGCAACCGCGCCGAAATCACCTCGGTCGACGGCACCCGCCCCTGCGCACTGACCATCGCGTGAAAGTGACTGCGCTGCATCAGGTTGTACGCCAGACGTGGCGGCGAAACGAACCAGCCACGGCGCTCCTCGCGATAGATCTGCCCCTGCGCCTCCAACTGCAACAAGGCCTCACGCACAGTAATGCGCGTGGTGCCGAACAACTCACTGAGCTTGCGCTCGGCCGGCAACTTGCTCCCGGGCGCGAGCAGGCCGTGATCAAGCTGCTCCTGCAGCACCTGACCAATCGCTGTCACCGCTTTTGTTGCCTCATCGCGCATCAACGTTACCTATCTGGACTAGACCAGCACTGTTTCGGGGCAAAAACCGTACGGCCTGCAAGCCGTTTCCTTGTATTGCAAGCCTAGGCAGTGCAGATGACCGAGAGATGACAAACCCGCCCGACGGTCGCCCTCATGACTTGCAATACATCGGCCAAGTGCCTTGTCCGCCGGGGCTTTGACCTTGGTCTACGCTTACCGGGCAAGCGCCGAAACCGGGCCAATAAAAGGCCTGCCGGGCGACCGCCGACATCAAAGTGTCATCCAGCCCCCTTAAATTGGCTCAGGTATTGCTGACCTAGACCAACACAAACCGCAATCGCAGCGTTGAACACGACCAAGGAGCTTCGGAATGAAACAGCTTTTCCTGGCAACACTGTTAGGCTCGACCATTGCAATGTGCACCTCCGCCATGGCGGCGGGTACCGACCTGAAAACCCTCGAAGCCGCTGCGAAAGCGGAAGGCGCCGTCAACAGCGTCGGCATGCCCGATGACTGGGCCAACTGGAAAGGCACCTGGGAAGACCTGGCCAAGACCTATGGCCTGAAACACATCGACACCGACATGAGCTCGGCCCAGGAAATCGCCAAGTTCGCCGCCGAAAAAGACAACGCCACTGCCGACATCGGCGACGTCGGCGCGGCCTTCGGCCCGATCGCGGTCAAGCAGGGCGTGGTGCAACCGTACAAACCAAGCACCTGGGATCAAGTCCCGGACTGGGCCAAGGACAAGGACGGCAACTGGGCACTGGCCTACACCGGCACCATCGCCTTCATCGTCAACAAGAAGCTGCTGCACGGCTCCGAAGTTCCAACCAAATGGGCCGACCTCAAGGGCGGCAAATACAAGGTTTCCATCGGTGACGTGAGCACCGCCGCGCAAGCCGCCAACGGCGTACTGGCCGCTGCCCTGGCCAACGGTGGCGACGAGAAGAACATCCAGCCGGCCCTGCTGCTGTTTGCAGACATCGCCAAGCAAGGTCGACTGTCGATGGCCAACCCGACCATCGCCACCATGGAAAAAGGCGAAATCGAAGTCGGCGTGGTCTGGGACTTCAACGGCCTGAGCTACAAGGCCAAGATGGCCAACCCGGATGACTACGTGGTGCTGATCCCGTCGGATGGCTCGGTGATTTCCGGCTACACCACCATCATCAACAAGTACGCGAAAAACCCGAACGCCGCCAAGCTGACCCGCGAATACATCTTCAGCGACGCCGGCCAGACCAACCTCGCTCGCGGCAATGCTCGTCCGATCCGTGCCGAGCACCTGCAACTGCCGGAAGACGTGAAGGCCAAGCTGCTGCCGAACGAGCAGTACAAGAAGGTCACGCCGATCAAGGACGCCGACGCCTGGGAAAAAACCTCCAAGGCCCTGCCGCAGAAGTGGAACGAAGAAGTCATCGTAGAGATGAAGTAATCCTGTAAATCCCCACTGCTGGATCCATTGGAGATCCAAATGTGGGAGCGGGCTTGCTCGCGAATGCGGTGGATCAGTCAAGCATCTATTGACTGACACTCCGCC
>NZ_JASCPO010000242.1:0-8456 GCF_029960145.1 Pseudomonas sp. PS01299
GAGTACACCTTGGGGCACCTTTTGTTGGGGCTCTTAAGTAAGTGGGGAGGAGGCGCAGGGGAGGTTAGCAGGTTGGGGGTGACAGGTTTGTGACGGGAGATTGAGCCACTGGAGGCAGGTTTCCTTTCGACCAATAACCCCCAGGTATATCCAGCAGCAGTCAGATACTTCAGGTTGTTCTTGCTTAGGTTTTATCTAAGGCTTCTTAAATATCTGTTCTGTCATTTTCGTGGTTGGAATGATCAATGACTTTGTGTAATAGGTTTTATATCCATACGCGGTAATGCGTACCTTGCAGGGTATGAAAGCTTTATTGGCTAGTAGCGGTCGGACGGCTTCGTAATCATTCAGATCGAGTTGCGTCCCGTAGGGTCTAGCGTTGTAGAAAACAAGCTCTGAGGTGAAAGTGTAATTTGGTCTGGTTTGGCTGCTCGCATTCACCAGGCCTTCAGCCTTTATATTGATTGAATGCTTGGACGAAAAATCCATATCGCCGTCTAGTGAGCAGATCAGCGTTGGCGTGAGCTGATTAGAGTTCTCGAAATCATTGAATGCGCTAGCCAAATCTACTGTTGAAGTGAATTTCACAGTAAAAAGATTATTCGGTCCTAATTCGAAAGACGATAAAGTAAGGTCGGCGGGCGGGATGTTGGCTGTTTTTACACAGCCAGCGCAGAGAAGTAATGTCAGGTAAACGAAGCCGCGATATAGATTCATTGGCCGAAAATACCATTGATGGAATCAAAAATCAGATCGAGCGCTGATTTGCTTCCTGAACAGGTTGAATGAACATCCAGTTATTCGGCTTGTCTTGTTTTATCTCTTTGCGCACATTTCAATTTCAGCTTGTGTTGACACTTTTGTGTCAATACCTAATCTGTATTTGCAATAGTCAATGATGTCCTGCCTTTGCTCGTTCGTGAGTTTTTCTACTCGACGATAATTCCCGTCATTTGCATGGATGTTTGTAAATTTTACACGCAACGTTGGCTCCTTCTTAATGAAGAAAACTCGATTGACCTCACCATCAAATACTTCGTTATAGAAGCCCACGTTCAGGATGATTAAAAGCGAGACCAATCCTGCAAATATAAAATATTTCATTCCGCGCCTGGCTTCGGTGGTGGGAGAAGTCCGGTCTTGGTGCGGATGTTTCTGACAAGCTCCATGCCAATGTTGCCGGGGCAGATTTTCCCTTCACTCACTTGGCCGGGGTACTCCCGGTGGCCGCCAAAATTCTTGATCAGAAAAACGTCTTTAAGCACTTTGATCAATCGCAGTAACGAGTCAATCTGTGCCGCAGGTATGACATTTGTTGTGCTAACCCCGAAGTACTCCAGGGTTTCCCTGCCTTTCGCAACGATGTCTCCGCCTTCCTCTGCAGTAGTCAGGTTTTCCAGAAGCACTATTCCGATCACGCCTGTGTTGAACAGGTGAACGTTCGACCCTAGAAACCTGATGTCACGGCCTTCTAGAACCGTTCCGTCGCATGCGATTCCATAGTGGTAGCCGATATCGTCAAAGCCGTTACCCATGTGGTGGGATTGAACGCCTTTCATCTGCTTGCTTCCGCCTGGAGTGCATTCGTATGAGCGCCCGGCATGGTGCAGAGCAATCATTGAATAGTCCCAATCCTTTTCCATGTCAGGTTTGGCCTTGGCCGCACCCCAGCTAGAGCGTTCGGTAAAGACGCCACCTGCCTTTCGAAAGCTTTGAATGATCGCTTCGCGTGTCGCCGCACGATCATCGACTTTTACCGGGATGGGGCACATGAACTCGCCAGGTTTGATTTTTTGAGCGGTCGCTTTCGTTGAGAAATTGTCAGCCATTATTGCCCCTCCGACAGTTCGTCGAGTGTTCTTGCCGGAGCATTAAATATGACGTGCAGAGAGATTTTTGAGTCTTTCGATGGCGCCTTCACGTGAGCAACTCCATTTGCATCCGTGACGCCCGTGACTTTTACCCCGTCGACGGTTGCTACAAAATCCCTGAGTGCCAATGGCTCACCGGTCTCGCTGTTGAGCACGCTGAATGATTGACCAAAGGTATTAGGCAGGACTAACGGCAGTGGAGGCGTAAACGGCGCGGGAGTATGTGAGTTGCCAATGATTACAGTACCGGAGCCACTGATGACATTGTTGCCATGGGCTCCCGTGCTACCCAAGGTTGCTGCGGGCAAGCCATTGATGAGAACCGTGGAGGCGACGTTTCCGACAATTGCGCTCCCACATGCGCTCTTACAGTTTGTCGGGCGGCAGCCAAGCCATCGAAGAAAACGTCAGGAGACCCGGAGGCTATTGGATTGACTCCATGCCCTGGTAGTGGGCAGGACGTGGGATCGGTAATACGAGCGGCAGGTTTGCCCGACATCTTGAACATCCTTGTAGAAGTAACGGCAGTCGAAGTCTGGCATAGAGGCAGGCTGCAAACCATAGCAGGGCGATCTTGAGCTTTCGGAGCGAGGTGTTGGGAATCTGAGAATTCGCCTATCGGTTCGTCCTGAAGGCAGATGCCTAACGCGTTCCTGTTTCTGGTTAGTCCCTCCGTGGCGGCCTATTTAACGCCGCCATGGAGAGAGCGTTCGTTATGCCATCGGCACAACATTATCCAACGCCTGATTCACCGCCAATTCCCCGAGCATCACCACCTGCGCAATGCCCAGCAGCGTCTTGCGAATCGGCCCCTCAACCAGCGCCGCGACATCCCCCAACATCACCGTCGCCGAACCCAATGATTCACTGGCGTTCGCCAGCAATTCCTCGGTGGCGATTTTTGGGTTGGCGAGGAACATGGCGTTGGGTGTGTAGGGCGTGGCCATGATTTGGCTGGCGGGGTTCAGATAGTGGTCGAGGGCGCGTTCGGCGGCTTCGCTAAGTTTTCGGGAATCGGGGGATTCGTAGGGGGAGACCGTTTCGGTTTCGGGCGGGTTTGGTGTGACTTTGAACATAGTGACGCTCCATATGTGGCTAAGGGAACCATCACATTCGCTACCAAACGAGGGTGGTGGCCATTACGAAGGTTGGTAGACCGGCACACATGGAAAAACCGGCGCGCTCGAAAGCGCCCTGCGCATGGCCACCATAAAACACAGGCGCCAGAAGGCATCTGCGTAAGGTGACGTTTTGCGCCATGTGTGAAACCGGGCTACCAAACCCGATCGCTGCTTTATCAGCGACCGACCCACGATAGAACCCGCACTCTAGGCGCACAAGCCGGCGGATTCTGGCGTAGTCGTAGGCAATGGCGCAAGGCGTTGTAGCCTTGGGGACGTAACACCGGGTGTCATATAAACAACTCTGTTTAAACGCGTCATCGCGCGCCATTGGTAGGGTCGCCCTCGGCCAGCATGTGTTTCATGTATTCGCGTTCTGGCGCGCCGGGCAGGACGCCGGTGGTGATAGCTTCGAGCACGGTGATGTGTTGTTCGTTGAAGACGCTGACTTCGGCTGTTGCGTGGCCTCGCTCGTCGATGCTGGTGATGAGCCAGTGGCAGGTGATGGTTTCGCCGGGATAGACGGGGCGCTTGAACTGGAGGTTCATGCCGGTGGCGAGCCAGCCGATCTGGCCGCCGATTTCGGTCATCAGGCTGGCCGTGAGCAGGCCGTGGGTGATCGGCGCTTTGAATGCTCGCAGTTGCGCATAGTGCGCGTCGCAGTGGACGGGGTTGTAGTCGCGGGACAGTTGCGCGAAGTGATGGACGTCGTCGGGTGTGAAACGGCGGACGACGTTGAAGCGGTCGCCCACCTTGAGGCCTTCGGCGGCGCGTTGTCTCGGGGTTTGCATGGGGGCCTCCTGCTGCTGGCGGTTGGTTAAAAGGTGTGTTCGGGGCCGGGGAAGGTGCCGGCCTGTACGTCGTCGGCGAAGTCTCTGGCCGCCGTTTGCAGGACGCTGCGCAGGTCGGCGTACTGTTTGACGAAGCGCGGCAGACGTCCCTGGCGCAGGCCGGCCATGTCTTGCCAGACCAGCACTTGCGCGTCGCACTGATTGCCGGCGCCGATGCCCACAGTGGGGATCGCCACCGCTTGAGTGATCGCTGCGCCAACGTCGCCGGGCACCATTTCGATCAGCAGGGCGAACGCGCCGGCGGCTTCCAGCGCTTTGGCGCTGTCGATCAGGCGCTGCCCGTCTTCGCCCCGACCTTGTACACGATAGCCGCCCAATTGATGTTCCATCTGCGGGGTGAAACCGATGTGGGCCATGACCGGGATGCCCGAGACGCTGAGCTTGGCGATGTGTGGCAGCAATTCGACACCGCCCTCGATCTTCACCGCATGGGCGCCAGCCTCCTTCATGAAACGCACGGCGGTTTGCAGGCATTGTTCGGGTGAAACCTGGTACGAGCCGAAGGGCAGGTCGGCGATGACCAAGGCCCGCCGGGTTGATCGGGTGACGGCGCGCACCAGCGGGAGCAGTTCGTCGACGGTCACGGCCAAGGTCGAGTCGTTGCCAAACACGTTGTTGGACGCTGAGTCGCCGACCAGCAGGACGGGAATGCCGGCGTCCTCGAAAATTACTGCGCTGTACATGTCGTACGCGGTCAGCATCGCCCATTTGCGCCCTTCGACTTTCATCTGTTTGAGCTGCGGGATGCGCAGGCGTGTTGCCGGCTTGGTTAGGGCAGTGGTGTCGTAGGGTGAGGTGTGTTCGGTCATTGGCAGATCTCGTCAGGAGGAAGAATCAGGCGTGCAGCTGTTCGATCAGCAGCCCCAGCGCAATCGCAATCATGATCAGCCCTGAAACTCGACTGACCCTGCGTGCCGCTGCAGGCCGGGCGCGCAGTACCACCTGTGAGCCAAACCCGACCAGCAGATAGATCACCGCGCAACTGGCGGTATGCACCAGGCCGAGCGCGACCATTTGCAGCGGCACGGGCCACGGCGCGCCGGCGTCGGTGAATTGCGGCAACAGGGCGAGAAACAGCAAGAACACTTTCGGGTTGAGCCCGCTCACGCAAAGACCCTTCAAGGCCCAGCGCGCCCATGAGTCGCTGGTCTGGCTCGCTGCGGCGTGCGGAGTGGAAGGGCGGGCGAACAGATTGGCGCCCAGCCACAGCAGGTAACCGGCGCCGGCTACGGTCAGTGCTGTCAGGGCCAGCGGATGTCCGGCGATCAGCGTGCCTACCCCGGCCGCCACAATCAGCGTCGCGAGTAAGTGCCCGGACAGCAGACCGCCCACGGCGGGGAGTACGACGCGGTGCTTCAAGCCTGCGGAAATCGCGTAGGCCCAGTCGGCGCCGGGGGTGATCACAAACAGAATCGATACCGCCCAGAAAGCGGCGAATACGCTGAAGGTCATGGCGTCACCCATGGCCGTTGACGTGGCGTTGCTTTGCTCATGTTGGTTTTCCATCAATCAAGTGCCGCGCCGGTTGCAGCGGTGCGGCAGTTTTTGGTTGAGGGAGAATAAGCAAACTCGGCTAGAATATTTTTCCAAAGATGGTCGTCATGGCGCATCAGATTAGAAGGTTTTATTGCGTGGACAGAACTGATCGGAAGATTCTTGCTGAGCTGCAAAAGGATGGTCGGCTGTCGGTCACCGAACTGGCCGATCGCGTGGGCCTGAGCCTTTCACCCTGCCACCGCCGCGTGCGGGCGCTGGAAGAGTCCGGGGTGCTGCTCGGCTACCGGGCAAAACTCGACCCCGCCGCGCTGGGCCTGAACTTTTCCGCGATGGTCTTCGCCACGTTGCGCGAAGGCGACCGGCAAGCGGTGGAGGCGTTCGAGGCGGCGCTGGTGGAGATTCCGCAGGTGGTGGATGCGCAACGGTTGTTCGGCGAACCGGATTATTTGCTGCACGTCATCGCTCAGGATTTGCCAGCGTTTCAGCGCCTGTATGACGAGTGCCTTTCGACTTTGCCGAATGTGCAGCGGCTGACCTCGACGCTGGTGATGAAGCGCGTGGTGCAGGATCGACCGTTGCCGTTGTAAACAGAGTGATACGATCGGGGCGTGCCTCCCACGCCACAGAGCAGAATCGTCCACCATGAAACCCAGTTTCGAAAAAATCCCCAGCGAAGCCACTGCCTCCTGGACGCTGCTGAACCGGCGCCTGCCAGGGGCAATTCCGTTTGAGTGGCACCACCACCCCGAGTACGAACTGACGCTGACCTTGAACAGTCGTGGCCATCGCTATATCGGCAATGACGTCGCGGCTTACGATGACGGCGATCTGATTCTGGTCGGGCCGAATGTGCCGCATAGCTGGTCGTCGGCGGAGCGGGTCGACGCCGGGCAACCGCATGTGGCGTTGGTGATCTGGTTTTCGGCGGCGTGGGCGGAGTCGCTGGTGACGTTGTTTCCGGAGATGGGGTCGCTGCGGCAATTACTTGTGGCGGCGCGGCAGGCGTTGAGTTTCAGTGCGGCAGCGTCGCGGGAGATTCGGCCGCTGATCGAGGCGATGGTTGAGCAGGAGCCGGCCGAGCGTTTGATCGCGCTGTTGACCGTGTTGAGCAAACTGACGCGGGACGTCGATGCCAGGCGAATCCTCTCTGCGTCGGACTCGCAGGCTGGCAGCCAGATTGTTGAAGACCCGCGCATCCACCGGGTTCTGGATTATTTGCATGGTCACTACGCCCAGGCCATCAGCATTCCAGCGTTGGCCGAGATGGCGTGCGTCAGTGTGTCGGCGTTCCATCGGATGTTCCGCCGTCATACGCGCTGCACGGCGTTGGACTACATCGTACGGCTAAGAGTCGGACACGCCTGTGCGTTGTTGATGCAGGGGAATACGACGGTTTCGCTGATTGCCGACGAAGTAGGGTACTCGTCGCTGGCGCTGTTCAATCGGCAGTTCAAGGCGTTGAAGGGGCTGACGCCTTCGGAGTTTCGTCGTCAGCACGGTCATCACTTTCAGTAAGCAGCGCGCCGCTACAACGCCACAATCGTATTACTTGACGCGGCAAATCAGGCTGCCGCCGACACCATCGGAAGTGGTCCCATACCTGCACCAACAACAAGGTCTGCAGGTCCCCCGATGAGCAAATACCAGGCATTCGAGAGCGCAACGCTTCCGGAGAATTACCGCGAAAGTATCGTCAAAATGAAACGCACCTTGCGCGCGCAGATCGGCGATGTGCAGGGGCTGTTTGCCGAGGTCAGTGAGTTTATTGCCGGCGAGATTGCGTCGATCAAAGCCCAGGAGGCGCAGACCGGGTCGGGCTGGCCGGTGCTGGAGTTCGCTGACATCGCCGCTGGCACAGTGACTGCCGAGCAACTGGCGTTGATCAAGCGTCGCGGTTGCGTGGTGATCCGCAATCACTTCCCCCGCGAGCAGGTGTTGCAGTGGGACCAGGGGTTACTGGATTACCTCGACAAGAACCGGTTCGATGCGTTTTACCGTGGGCCGGCCGACCAGTTTTTCGGCAATCTTGAGGCGTCGCGGCCGGAGATTTTTCCGATCTATTGGTCGGCGGCGCAAATGCAGTTGCGCCAGCATGAGCGGATGGGCACGGCGCAGGCGTTTCTCAATCGGTTGTGGAAGACTCATTCGCACGGTCAGGACTGGTTCAATCCGGACATCAACGCGCTGTATCCGGATCGGGTACGTCGGCGTCCGCCGGGCACGCACTCGAAAGGCCTTGGCCCGCACACCGATTCCGGGGCGCTGGAGCGCTGGCTGCATCCGGCGTATTTGAAGGTCTTCGACAAAATCTACAGCAACGACTTCGCGGCCTACGACCCGTGGGATGCGGCGTTTCGTACCGAGGTGGATGAATACGCCTACAAGGACACGGTGAAGTGTTCGGCGTTTCGCACGTTTCAGGGCTGGACTGCGCTGTCGGACATGCAGGCCGATCAAGGCGTGCTGCACACCCTGCCGATCCCCACGGCGATGGCGTACCTGCTGCTGCGGCCGCTGCTCGATGACGTGCCCGAAGACGAGTTGTGTGGGGTGGCGCCGGGCAAGGTGCTGCCGGTATCGCGGCAATGGCATCCGCTGCTGATCGAGGGGCTAAGTCCGATTCCGGATGTGCAGGCCGGCGATTCGGTTTGGTGGCATTGCGATGTGATCCATAGCGTCGCGCCGGTGGAGAATCAGCAGGGCTGGGGCAACGTGATGTACGTGCCGGCGGCGCCGATGTGTGCGAAGAATCTGCGCTATGCGCGGGATGTGTTCAGGGCGTTTGAGCAGGGGGCGTCGCCGGATGATTTTCCGCGGGAGGATTATGAGCGGGCGTGGGTGGAGCGTTTTCCGGTGGAGCGTCTGAATTCGATGGGGCGTGCGGGGCTTGGGTTGGAGTAGGTGAGTTTGGGGTTTGGGGCCGATTCGCGGCCCATCGGGACGGTGCGACGTATCGCTAAACCTCTCGCCATGGGTTTTGTGTTGTCTGGTCGCTGGCGGTCGTCTCGGGTTCTTTGTTGACTGGGCTGGCGCCATCGCGAGCAGGCTCACTCCTACAGGTTTTGCGCCCGCCACAACATTCGTGAGCACTGCAAAATCCACTGTAGGAGTGAGCC
>NZ_JASCPO010000243.1:0-8427 GCF_029960145.1 Pseudomonas sp. PS01299
AAACGATGCATCGCCGATGGTAGTGTGGGGTTTCCCCATGTGAGAGTAGGTCATCGTCAAGATTAAATTCCGAAACCCCAATTGCGAAAGCAGTTGGGGTTTTGTTTTGCCCGCAGGAAAGTATTTTCCTGCCAATACAGGCCCTAACTGCTTGTTTTTGCCCTGATCTGACGCGAAATCCAAGCCCGACTGTAGGACAAAACACGACTAGCCATGGTGGTCGGAAAATGGATAAAGCCATGGGCGGACGAGGGCAGTAGATGGATTTCAACCGGTGCTGATCGTTGCCAGCGCTCAGCTAATTCCAGCGTGTCATCGCGCAGCGGATCCAGTTCACCGGTGAACATCAACGCCGGTGGCAATCCGCTCAAGTCGCCGTACAGCGGAGACAGTGGCGCCTGCCGGCGTTCATCATCGCTCAATCCTGGAGTCAACAAGCGTAGCGCCTCGACCATTCCCGGGCCGTCGAGTACCAGCGTTTCAGCAGGTGCTGCGTGCACGCTTGGGGTGCCGGCGAGATCGTAAACGCCGTAATAGAGCAGGGCGCCGCTGACCCGCTGCAGCAAATCGGATGATGCTTTGAGCGCTAACAGGGTGGCAGCTGCCAGATGCGCGCCTGCCGATTCGCCGACAACGATTACCGGCAGGCCGACGAACTCCGTGCAATCATCGCTCAACAGCCAGCGTGCGGCGCACAGACAATCCTGCATGAGATCCTCAACTGGCGTATTGACTGCCAACCGATAGTCGACCGATACCACCGCCACGTTGCATGCCTTGACCATGCCGATATTAAGGTCGTCGTTCATCCGTGCATTGCCGATCACCCAGCCGCCACCGTGGTAATCCAGCACCACACCTTGAGCCTTTCCTTGCGGGCGGATGATTCGGACGGGTACTGAAGTGCCTTGTGAGTGGACCACAATGTTCTGCGCATGAAGATCATGCTTGAGCGTTTTATCCGCGCTGACAATCTGACTGGCACGCAGCAATGCCTGGATCAAACGCGGCGTCAGCCGATTGCGGATGCGAAAACGCGGCAGCCAGGCGAGCTTGCGATTGAAGCGTTGCATCTGCGCCAGATCACTATCGCTGAACTCAAGCACATTCTTAGCCAAATCTTTCCTCCTTAGGTTGCAGCGCCGGCTCAATATTCCCCACCTGCGGCAATGTCTCAGGTACCGCCAGCCACAACAGCACAAACGCCACTCCGGCAATCACCGCCAGGGTGAGAAATGCCGCGTTGTAACCGGCCTCCTGCAGCACAATGCCCGCCACGCTGGCACTCAATGCTGCGCCCAGACCAAACACCGTCGAGAGAGCGCCGAGGCTGATGTTGAAGTGTCCAGTGCCCAGCGTCAGGTCTTTCACTACCACCGGGAACAGCGCACCGAAGATCCCCGCGCCGACGCCGTCGAGCATCTGCACCGCTACCAACCAGTAAGGGTCGGCGGATAACGTATAAAGCACGCCACGCAGCGGCAGAATCAGGAAGCCTGCGAGTAGCAGCGGCTTGCGTCCCCAAACATCGGCTTTGGCCCCGACCAGCAAGGCGACCGGCACCATGACCAGTTGTGCGGCAACGATACAGGCCGAGGTCAGTGGCGTCGCCATCTGCAAGTTGACCTGCGCCAGTTTCTGGCTCACCAGTGGCAGCATCGCTGCGTTGGCCAGGTGAAAGAGGGCGCAGCAGATGGCGAACATCAGCAGCGCCTTGTTGGTCAGCAGCACCGCCAATCCCGAAGGCGCCTTGGCGTGAGTGGCGTCGCTGGGGTCAAGGCCCCGGGCCAGATCATGGTTGATCGCGTTGGCATCGACGAAGCTCACGGCGATAACACTGCACAGCGCCATGACCGCCATCAGATAAAACACCGCCACCGGCCCGAACAGGTACGCGAATCCACCGGCCAGCAGCGCCGCGCAGGCGTTGCCGGCATGGTTGAAGGTCTCGTTGCGTCCGGTGCGTCGGGTGAACGCGCGCGGCCCGGTGATGCCCAGGGTGATCGCCGAAATGGCCGGAGCGAACACCGATGCCGCGGCGGCGCTCAGCGCTTGGGTGATCGCTACCAGACTGAAGGACGTCACGAAGGGCAACACCACGCAACTGCCGGTCACCAGTAACGCGGCAATCGCGATCACCGCTCGTTTACTGCGTGTGTTGTCGACCAGGGCCCCGGCGGGCGTCTGGGTGACAAGGGCGGCAATGCCAGCGAGGGTCATCACCAGCCCGATGCTGGCCGGCTCCCAGTGATGAACGGCCAGCAGGTAAATGGCCAGATACGGCCCGAGCCCGTCGCGCACATCGGCGAGGAAGAAATTCAGGCTGTCCAGCGAGAGGTTGTTGCGACGATTGGTATGAGTGACCACGCTGGCATCTTCAATAAACGAGGTTCGGCGAAATGCCTCAACCTCCGCTAAGTCAGTGACTTGTCGCCTGCGGATTTAGTTTCCTGGCGGATGCCGACGGCACACACTTTTTCGCTCGGCGCTCGCCCCAGCAATGGCAAACCGACCAAGGTCAGACCGATACCGAGTAGCGCGCTGGCACTCATCGGATCGTCGAACTGCATCCACGCCCACAACAGTGTCACCGGTGGCGTCAGAAACAGCGCGCCACTGATGCGCTGTATGCTGAATTGTTGCAAGCACAGCCAATAAAATCCGTAGCCACCAAACGTCGAGAAGATCACCAGCCACAGCACGCCACTGACGAAATCCGCAGTGATGGGCGGGCGCAATTCACCCTCAAGGCCAGCCAGCAGCGCAAATACAGGAATCACCGCGCATACCTGAATGAACAGCGCCGTGGTGGCCGGTATTGCAATGCCCGGCCGGGCTTTCTCAAACAAGGTGGCCGCCGCCAGCGACAATACCGCCAGTAACGGTAAGCTGTAGGCCCACAACCCCGCACCGGCCCATTCGACACTCGCGGCGCTGGCCAGCAGCATGCCGATCACGCACAGCGCCACACCCAGCCATTGCCAGCCACGTGTGCGCTGGCCTGGGACGCTGCCGGCCAGCAGCACGATCGTCAGCGGCAACAGATTGGCAAACAGTGACGCAGTGCCAGGCGTGACGCCAAGTTGAATCGAGGCGGCAATCGGTCCGATGTAGCCACCCATCGCGAATAGCCCAAGCAGTGCCTGATGCCACATGTCCTTGCCGCGTAAACCACGCAAGCCGGGCCAGGCGAACGGCAGCAACAGCAATGCCGCCAATACAAAACGCCACAACGAGGCCAGGTATACGCTGCCCTGATCGGCGACGTAGCGATAGCCAATGAACCCCGAACTCCAACTGACCACCATTGCCATCAGCAGTAAAAAACGAACAGGCATGACGTTCATCGCATGGCACCTGACAGAGGAATGAGTTCGATGATATGAATCAAGCACTGATGCATTCAAACGATACGATCCGCACCACTGATGCAGGAATTCTCAAGCATGGCCGAAGCCCTTGATATCGAACTGTTGCGCACCTTTCAGGCAATCGTGCGCTTCGGGCAATTTCTCGCCGCCGCGAGTTTCCTCAACAAGAGCCCGTCAGCGGTCAGCCTGCATGTGCGGCGTCTGGAAGCGCTGGCGGGCGGGCGCTTGCTGGAGCGCGATAACCAGACGGTCAACCTCACGCCACTGGGTCGACGCTTCGCCCTGCAGAGCGCCGATTTGCTACGCCACCACGATCAATTGCTGGCGAGTTTCAGTACGCCGCTGGCCTGCGGGCGGGTTCGCCTGGGGATTTCCGAGGAATACGCCGGCGCGGTCCTGGGCTGTACGTTGCCGCACCTGTCGGCAGATTTTCCGCACATCGAGTTGGAAGTCGAAACAGGTGCCAGCGGTCGGTTGAGTGCGCGTCTGGAACGCGGGCAACTGGATCTGGCGTTGCTGGTGGTCGTCGCAGAGGCGCCGCCATCGACGCGTTGCGTAAGGATGCTGGGCCTGACCCAGCCCGTGTGGGTCGCCGCGCACAATTACACGCAGGATCTCACCCGGCCGGTACCGCTGGCCTTGCACGGCAAGGGTTGTCCCTATCGCAGCGTTGCCGTGGATGCATTGAGCGAGCAGGGACGCCGGTGGCGCGCAGTGATTGTCAGCGCCGGTGCCAGCGCGCTGGAAACAGCCATCGAGGCCGGATTGGCGGTGGGCATTGTTGATCGTGCGCAAGTGCGACCCGGCATGCGCGTGTTGAGCAGTGAGGAGGGATTACCCGAGTTGCCGCTGCACGAGTTGCGCCTGATGCAGGCACCGGGTGAATTGAGTGAGGCGGGGGAGGTTCTGGTGCGTTTGATCGGTGACGGCTTCGTGTTGTGACGCGTTGAGCGACGGCAGCCCCGAGCAGGGCCGCCGTCAGTCATTACATCAGTTGATCCGCGGATGCTGCTGCACCAACTCCTTGCGCTTGGCTTCCAGTTCGGCGATTTCGGCGTCGATGTCTTCGATTTTCTGCTCGATGTTGTCGTGATGTTCCTTGAGCAGTTCCTTGGCTTCCTCAAGATCCGACGCCGCCGGCGCGGCACCGCGCAGCGGTTTGTTGGCGGTCTCTTTCATGGTCACGCCGGTGATCAGGCCGACCACGGCAATCACCATCAGGTAGTAGGCCGGCATGTACAGGTTGTTGGTGCTTTCTACCAGCCAGGCCACGGCAGTCGGGGTCAGACCGGCGATCAACACCGAGACGTTGAACGCGGCGGCCAGCGCGCTGTAGCGGATGTGTGTGGGGAACATCGCCGGCAGGGTCGAAGCCATGACGCCGATGAAGAAGTTCAGCAACACCGCGAGGATCAGCAGGCCGGAGAAAATCAGGCCGATCTTGCCGCTGTTGATCAGCATGAACGCCGGGATCGCCAGCAGGAACAGGCCGATGCTGCCGACCACAATGAAGGGCTTGCGGCCGATCTTATCGCTGATAAAACCGATCGCCGGCTGCACGAACAGCATGCCGACCATGATCGCGATGATGATCAGCACGCCACGGTTTTCGCTGTAGTGCAGGTTGTGCGACAGGTAGCTCGGCATGTAGGTCAGTAGCATGTAATAGGTGACGTTAGTCACCGCCACCACGCCAATGCAGGTCATCAGGCTGCGCCAGTGTTTGGTCGCGACTTCCTTGAACGAGACCTTCGGCCCGCCCGCCAGACCTTCACGGTCGCCTTCTTCGAGTTTCTCGACGTGCTGTTGAAACGCCGGCGTCTCTTCCAGCGCATGCCGCAGATAGAGGCCGATCATGCCCAGCGGCAGGGCGAGGAAGAACGGCAGACGCCAGCCCCATTCGAGGAATTTCTCTTCGCCGATGATCGTCGAGATCAGCACCACCACACCGGCGCCGAGGACGAAACCGGCAATCGAGCCGAAGTCCAGCCAACTGCCAAGGAAACCGCGCTTGCGGTCGGGCGCATATTCGGCGACGAAGATCGAGGCGCCGGTGTACTCACCGCCGACCGAGAAGCCCTGAGCCATTTTCGCCAGCAACAGCAGGATCGGCGCCCAGATGCCGATCGACTCATACGACGGTATCAGGCCGATGGCGAAGGTACTCAGCGACATGATCACGATGGTCGCGGCCAGCACTTTCTGCCGCCCGTATTTGTCGCCCAGCGCACCGAAGAACAGGCCGCCCAACGGACGGATCAGGAACGGCACCGAGAAGGTCGCCAGCGCTGCGATCATCTGCACGCCAGGATCGGCGCCGGGGAAGAAGATCTTGCCCAGTGCATAGGCGACGAAGCCGTACACCCCGAAGTCGAACCATTCCATGGCGTTGCCCAGTGCGGCAGCGGTGATCGCCTTGCGCATCTTGGCGTCGTCGACAATCGTGATGTCTTTCAATCCGATGGGATTGACCTTGTTTTTCCTTGATTTCATGCGGGTCACTCATAGCTGAACGGATTCGATGCCATTGTTTTGCTGGCATGGGTTCTTTCCGTCAGATACAAGAAGACACGAAAAAATTCACTGCTCAGGGCATTTTTGTCGTTCGCACCCGCCAAGACGCAGCAGAGCCCACCCGGCGGCGATTACGCAAAAGCACAAGACGTCAGGCTGAAAACCCGGATAATGGCCGCCAATTCGTTTTTGCTCTCTGGTAAACCCGCATGGAAATCAAGGTCAACTTTCTCGACAACCTTCGACTTGAAGCCAAGTTCGACGACTTCACGGTGATCGCCGATCAGCCCATTCGCTACAAGGGCGATGGCTCGGCACCGGGGCCGTTCGACTACTTCCTGGCGTCGTCGGCCTTGTGCGCGGCTTACTTCGTGAAGCTGTACTGCGAAACGCGCAATATCCCGACCGAGAATATTCGCCTGTCGCAGAACAACATCGTCGACCCGGAAAACCGTTACAACCAGATCTTCAAGATCCAGGTCGAACTGCCGGCGGACATTTCCGAGAAAGATCGTCTGGGCATCCTGCGTTCGATTGATCGCTGCACGGTGAAGAAGGTTGTGCAGACCGGTCCCGAGTTTGTGATCGAGGAAGTCGAGAACCTCGACGCCGATGCGCAGGCCTTGCTGATGCCGCATTCGACCTCTGAAGCGGGCACCTACATTGCCGGTAAAGATCTGCCGCTGGAGCAGACCATCGCCAACATGTCGGGGATTCTCGCCGATCTGGGGATGAAGATCGAAATCGCCTCGTGGCGCAACATCGTGCCTAACGTCTGGTCGCTGCACATTCGCGATGCGCACTCGCCAATGTGCTTCACCAACGGCAAAGGCGCGACCAAAGAGGGCGCGCTGGCCTCGGCACTGGGCGAGTTCATCGAGCGCCTGAACTGCAACTTCTTCTACAACGACCAGTTCTGGGGCGAGGACATCGCCGCCGCCGAGTTCGTGCATTACCCGAACGAGCGCTGGTTCAAACCGGGCCCGAAAGACGAGCTGCCGGCAGAGATTCTCGACCCATACTGCCTGGACATTTACAACCGCGACGGCGAGCTCAAAGGCTCGCACCTGTTCGACACCAACTCCGGCAACACCCAGCGTGGCATCTGCTCGCTGCCGTTCGTGCGCCAGTCGGACGGCGAGGTGGTGTACTTCCCGTCGAACCTGATCGAAAACCTGTTCCTGAGCAACGGCATGAGCGCCGGCAATACCTTGGCCGAAGCGCAGGTGCAATGTCTGTCGGAGATCTTCGAGCGCGCGGTCAAACGCGAAATTCTCGAAGGCGAGATGGCTTTGCCCGACGTGCCGCAGGAAGTGCTGGAGAAGTACCCAAGCATTCTCGCCGGGATCAAAGGCCTGGAAGAGCAGGGCTTCCCGGTGCTGGTCAAGGACGCGTCGCTGGGCGGTGAATTCCCGGTGATGTGCGTGACCCTGATGAACCCGCGCACTGGCGGCGTGTTCGCCTCGTTCGGCGCGCACCCGAGCCTGGAAGTGGCGCTGGAACGCAGCCTGACCGAACTGCTGCAGGGCCGCAGTTTCGAAGGCTTGAACGATCTGCCGCAGCCGACTTTCTCGGGCCAGGCAGTGACCGAACCGAACAACTTCGTCGAGCACTTTATCGACTCCAGCGGTGTGGTGTCGTGGCGCTTCTTCAGTGCCAAGTCTGACTTCGAATTCGTCGAGTGGGACTTCTCGGGGCAGGGCGAAAACTCCAACGCCGAAGAAGCCGCAACGCTGTTCGGCATCCTCGAGGAAATGGGCAAAGAAGCCTACATGGCGGTCTACGACGACCTCGGCGCCAACGCTTGCCGGATCCTGGTGCCGGACTACTCGGAAATCTATCCGGTGGACGACCTGATCTGGGACAACACCAACAAGGCCCTGCAATTCCGCGCCGACATCCTCAACCTGCACAGTCTGAGCAAGGTCGGCCTGCGCAACCTTGCTCAAGGCCTGGAAAACAGCGAGCTGGATGATTACACCGACATCACCACGCTGATCGGTATCGAGTTCGACGACAACACGCCGTGGGGCAAACTAACGATTCTGGAACTGCGCCTGCTGATCTACCTCGCCCTGCAGAAATTCGAACAGGCCAAGGATCTGGTCGAAGCCTTCCTGCAGTACAACGACAACACTGTCGAGCGCGGTTTGTTCTACCAAGCGGTGAACGTGTGCCTGGAAATGGAGCTGGACGAGGATCTGGAGCTGGCCGATTACGAGGCCAACTTCCGCCGCATGTTCGGCGACGAGCGCATGGACGCGGCGATCGGTTCGGTCAAAGGCAGTGTGCGTTTCTACGGTCTGACACCGACCAGCATGAAGCTCGAAGGGCTGGATCGTCACCTGCGTCTGATCGACAGCTACAAAAAGCTGCACGCAGCAAGGGCGAATGCGGCGGGGTTGAATCGCTGATAGCAGACGGTCGCTTCTGCTGAGTAAACCTGTCGTGAGGGGATTTATCCCCGATGGCGCGTAAAGCGGGCCCGGCTTCTTCAACCAATAAAGAAGCGGGCCTGCTACGCAGTCCATCGGGGATAAAT
>NZ_JASCPO010000244.1:0-8390 GCF_029960145.1 Pseudomonas sp. PS01299
GGGCAAGCCCGCTCCCACAGGGATCTCCGGTGTTTATACGATGGGTGTCACACAGAAAAACACTGTGGGAGCGGGCTTGCCCGCGAAGGGGCCAGCCCTGGCGACACACATCACACTTCATGAACCACCACACCACGCTTCAACCCTTGCCCCGAATGCCGAACACTTTCAGGATGCATCCCACCCGCACCTGAACAAGGATCAGCCCGATGTTTGCCGGATTCGTCAAAGACCAGCGCCACGTCAACGGTGTCGACATCGCCTATCGCCTCGGTGGCAGCGGCCCGGGGTTGTTGCTGTTGCACGGACACCCGCAGACCCACGTGATCTGGCACAAGATTGCCGAGCAGTTGGCGGAGCATTTCACCGTGGTCGCCGCCGACCTGCGCGGCTACGGCGACAGCGCCCGACCGGCTGCCGATGAACAACACCGCCATTACTCAAAACGCGAAATGGCCAGGGACAACCTCGAGTTGATGCAGGCGCTGGGCTTCGAACAGTTTTCGATTCTGGCCCACGACCGTGGCGCCCGGGTCGGCCATCGCCTGGCCCTCGACCACCGCGCTGCGGTGCAACGGATGATGCTGCTGGACATCGCCCCGACCCTGGCAATGTACACGCAGACCAACGAAGCGTTCGCCCGCGCCTATTGGCACTGGTTCTTCCTGATCCGCCCGGCGCCGTTGCCGGAAACCCTGATCGAGGCCGATCCCGCAGCCTATCTGCGCAGCGTGATGGGCAGCCGCAGCGCCGGACTCGCGCCGTTCACCGAGCCAGCGTTCGGCGAATACCTGCGTTGCCTGCAACGTCCCGGCAGCGCCCGGGGCATCTGCGAGGACTACCGCGCCAGCGCCAGCATCGATCTGGAACATGATCGTGCCGACATCGCCGCCGGCCATCATCTTGACCTGCCGCTGCGGGTGCTGTGGGGTGCGCAAGGCACAGTCGGGCGCTGCTTTGACCCGCTCAAGGAATGGCAGCATGTGGCGACCAACGTCAGTGGCAAGGCGCTGCCGGCCGGGCATTATCTGGCCGAAGAAGTGCCCGAACTGTTGCTCGCCGAAGCGCTGGATTTCCTGCGCTGAATCGAGCCCTGTACCGCCGATGCTATGCTGGCGGCTTGTGCCGCCAGTGCTCGTTCCCACATGTCCCAGAACCAAGACCCCGTGCCCCTGCCCGAAGACTTGCGCGTGCTGCTGACCGTGATCCGCAAGAACGGTTTCGCCGCTGCCGCCGATGAGTTGGGGCTGTCCCCGGCCTACGTCAGCAAACGCATCCAGATTCTCGAATCGACCCTCGGCACCCGGCTGCTGCACCGCACCAGTCGCCGCGTGTCGCTGACCGAGGACGGCGAGCGGGTGCAGCGCTGGGCCTTGCGCATCCTCGATGACTTCCAGCAACTGCGCGACGACCTCGCCGACGCCCACGACAGCCCACGCGGGCGTTTGCATATCTGCAGCAGCTTCGGTTTCGGCCGCAACCTTGTGGCGCCTGCGGTTTCGCGGCTGGCCGAGCTTCACCCGCAGTTGCAGATTCGCCTGGACCTGTTCGACCGCGCGGTGGACATCGTCAACGAAGGCTTCGATCTAGAAATCCGCGTCGGCGACGACCTGCCCGGTCAGCACATCGGCCGGCAACTGGTGAGTAACCGCCGGGTGCTGTGCGCTGCGCCCGCATACCTTGAGCGCCGCGGCACACCGCAGACCCTGGACGACCTGCAACAACATGACTGCCTGGTGATCAAGGAGCGCGACAACGCTTTCGGCATCTGGCATCTGGACCGCAACGGCACACAGGAAAGCGTGCGGGTCAGTGGGCCGCTGTCTTCCAACAACGGCGAGATCGTCCTGCAATGGGCGCTCGACGGACGCGGCGTGTTGCTGCGTTCATTGTGGGATGTGAAACCGTTGCTGGAACAGGGCCGACTGCTGCCGGTGCTGGCCGCTTACAGCCAGAGCGCCAATGTCTGGGCGGTGTACCCGACGCGGCTGGCCAATTCCGGCAAGCTACGGGCGTGTGTGGAGTTTTTGCAGGGGCATTTCAAGGATTTGTCGCTATAGCGGGTGCAACACCAAACCCTTGTAGGAGTGAGCCTGCTCGCGATGGCGGTCATTCAGCCAATGATTATTTCGACTGACACGACGCCATCGCGAGCAGGCGAAGGCCTACAGAGGGCTAGTTGGGTGTCAGGTCAGCCATGGGTTGGCGGCCAGATGTTCGCGCTCGAACGCCTCGATCTGCTCACGCCGCTGCAAGGTACTGCCTATCGCATCCAGCCCCAGCAACAGTGCGGTCTTGCGCAAGCCGTCAATCTGGAAATCGATGACTTCACCGTCCGCCAGACGTATCTGCTGCGCCTCAAGATCCACATTGATCAGTGCCGTTTCAGGCTGACTCACCAACCGGCCAATGCGCTGCACCTGTGCCTCGTCCAGGGTAATCAGCAACACCCCGTTGCGCTGGCAGTTGTCGTAAAAGATCCCGGCAAAACGGCTACCGATCAGCGCGCGAATGCCCATTTGCTGCAACCCCCACACCGCATGTTCGCGACTTGAACCGCAGCCGAAATTCGGCCCGACCACCAGAAAGTTCGCGCCCTGCCAGGCCGGTTGGTTCAACACGAATTCCGGGTTGGGCGTGCCGTCGGCAAGAAAGCGCAGATCGAAAAACAGCCCACGATCCAGCCCCTGACGATCAATGCCCTTGAGAAACTGCTTGGGCATGATCACGTCGGTATCGACGTTGGCCGCGAGCAGCGGCGCGGCCCGGCCGCTGACCTGAGTAAAGGGTTGCAGGCTCATGGGCGTTCTCCGAAGTGGCGGATGTCGGTCAGGTGGCCGTTGATGGCGGCAGCGGCAACCATCGCCGGACTCATCAGATGGGTGCGCGCCCCGGCACCCTGGCGGCCTTCGAAATTGCGGTTGGTGCTGGAGGCGCAACGGTCGCCGGGCGCGAGCACGTCATCGTTCATCGCCAGGCACATCGAGCAGCCGGACTGGCGCCATTCAAACCCGGCGTCGATGAAGATCTGCGCCAGCCCTTCGGCTTCAGCCTGAGCGCGGACCTCACTGGAGCCGGGCACGATCATCGCCCGCACATGCCCGGCCACCCGCCGACCGCGCACCACGCTGGCGGCGTCACGCAGATCCTCGATCCGCGCGTTGGTGCAGGAGCCGATAAAAGCGTGGCTGATGACGATATCGCGCAGCGCCATCCCCGCCTCCAGGCCCATGTATTGGAGGGCGCGGCGCATGTCCTGACGCAGGATCGGATCGTCGATGCGTTGCGGGTCCGGCACCTGCGCACCGATCGGCGCGGCCTGATCGGGGCTGGTGCCCCAGGTGACCATCGGCTCCAGCAGGCTGGCATCGAGGTGGATTTCGCGGTCGAACACGGCGCCGGGATCGCTGCGCAGTTCACGCCATTTTTCCACGCCGCGCGCCCAGCGTTCGCCTTGCGGTGCGCGGGGTTTGCCGTTGAGATAAGCAAAGACTTTTTCGTCCGGCGCCATGAACGCACCGCGTGCACCGGCTTCGACCGCCATGTTGCAAATGGTCATCCGCGCTTCGACGCTCAGCGCATCGATGGTCGATCCGCAGAACTCGATCGCATAGCCAGTGGCGCCCGACGCACCGATGCGGCCGATCAGCGCCATGATCACATCCTTCGACGTCAGCCCCGGCGCCAGTTCGCCATCCACCGTCACGCGCAGGCTTTTCAGGCGTTTGTAGACCAGCGTCTGCGAGGCAAGCAGGTGCTCGATTTCCGAGGTGCCAATGCCAAATCCGAACGCCCCCAGCGCACCGTACGTGGTGGTGTGGCTGTCACCGGCAGCGATGACCATGCCCGGCAGAATGAAGCCCTGCTCCGGGGCGATCACATGCTCGATGCCCTGACGTTTATCGAGAATATCCAGCAGTTCGATGCCGAAGTCCCGGCAGTTCTCCGCCAGATACGCCACCTGCCGCGCACCGCCGGCATCGGGCATTGCCGCCACCCGTTGCGGCGTGGTCGGGTTGACGTGATCGACCACCGCCAACGCCGTACCCGGCCGCCAGACCTTGCGCCCGGCAGCACGCAGACCGCTGAACGCCTGAGGGCTGGTGTATTCGTTGATCACCTGGCGATCGATATACAACAGCACATGACCCTGATCGTCGAGGCGGCACACGGTGTGCGAATCGATGTGTTTGTCGTAGAGGGTTCTGGGGTTCATCAGGGCGCTCGCTCAAGGGAATGCGGTGCTTTCCATCATAGGGAGCGCTTTGATGGCATCAATTGGCAGGCAGTGAGAGCGGCGTTCATGAATCGTGTTTGATCGGCTGATCAATGACTGCCCCTGTGGGAGCGGGCTTGCTCGCGAAGGCGTCGCGTCAGTCGACATCAAAGTTGAATGATCTACCGCATTCGCGAGCAAGCTCGCTCCCACAGGGGTTGGTGGTGACTGGGGGAATTGCGAAACATTTGCTTTCATATCACCTTTCGGGATTTGTCCGGCTCATCCGTCCTATAGAGATGCAGGCCGTTCGCACAGGCAACAGCCACGACCGCGCCTTTTGCGGACACCCGCGCTGCGAAGCCCGTAGCCGCGTGCCCTTTCATCGAAATCAAGACGCGCACACATGTCGAAGAAATCCCGTTCCAAACTGTGGTTCCTGGTGCATAGCTGGCTCGCGCTGCCGATCTGGTGTTTTGTCCTGATCGTCTGTGTCACCGGCACGCTGGCGGTGGTCAGTCAGGAAATCGTCTGGCTGGCCAACCCGCAAATGCGCGCCAGCCAGCCATCGGATGACGCACCGCGGCTCAGTTACGATCAAGTGCTGGCCGCGATCAAACAGGCCGAACCGCAGACGCTGGTGGAAAGCATCAGCCGCCCCGACGAATCGCACTTCGCCCTCGACGTCGAGGTCAGCTACCCCGACGGCCGCTCGCAGACGGTCTACGTCAACCCGTACACCGGGGTGATCCAGGGCGCGGCGCCGGACTTCAACTTCAAGGCGTTCACCCGCGCCCTGCACGGCTGGTGGCTGGTGCCGTTCACCAACGGTTTCAGCTGGGGCTGGTACCTGGTGTCGTTCCTCGGCCTGCCGATGCTCGCTTCGCTGATCACCGGGCTGGTGGTGTACAAGCGCTTCTGGAAAGGTTTCTTCAAACCCACCCTGCGTTTTCGCCACGGCGCGCGGATTTTCTGGGGCGACTTCCATCGACTGAGCGGCATCTGGTCGATCTGGTTCATCGCGGTGATCTCGATCACGGGCACCTGGTTTCTGATCCAGGCCATTCTGGCCGACAACCAGGTGTCCATCAGCAGCGAACCGATCATTCCCGCCATGTCCCGGGAAAGCGTACCGATGTCGAGCGACGCCAGTCCTCCCCCACGAATCAGCCTCGATCGCGCGGTACAGATCGCCGAACAGCACATCCCCGGGCTGGAAGTCAGCTTCGTCAGCCTGCCGGGCAATGCCTACAGCCACTTGAGCCTTGGCGGGCGCGGCTGGTATCCGCTGATGTTCCAGACCGCCACGCTCAACCCGTACCACGGTGAGATGGCCGCCACGCGACTGCTGACTGACCGCTCCTCGCTGGAGTTCGTCACCGAGTCGATGCGCCCGCTGCACACCGGTGATTTCGGCGGTCTGTGGATCAAACTGATCTGGTTCTTCTTCGGTCTGCTGCTGAGCATGATGGTCCTCAGCGGCCTGTTGATCTGGACCAAGCGCACCGCGCTGGCCACCGCCAACGCGCTCAAGCGCGAAAATAAAAAGGCCCGCAGCCCCCGCGTCAGCCGTGAACCGGCGGAGGTCAGCCTGTGAGCCCGTCCAATCGCACTGCCCAACCGTCCGCCCTGCGCCGCTTCTGGCACAAATGGCGCTTTCATCTGAACGCCCTGCTACTGCTGATTCCGTTGGGCTTCATGCCCAAGTATTTCGCCGATGCCGCGCTGTTTCGCGGTGACGTCGGCCTCGGTGAGCATGAGGTCGGCGAAATTCAGGTCGGCCCGTGGAGCCTGCGCCTGGCCGAACTGCGTAACGAAGCACCGCGCCTTAGCGGCCCCGCCGGCTACATGAAGGACTTCAATGCCGCCCTGTGCGATGCCTGTGTCGAACAGGTCAAGGCCACCTACCTGCGCATCGGCAAACCGCGCAGCCTGCGCGCCGCCGGGGTGATTTTCTTTGGCACGCCGTATCGCATGGGCGCGCAATTGCCGGTGGCGGAAAAGACCAAAGCCGATGCCGAACTGTGGATCACCATGGAAGGCTGGGACGGCAGCATGCATCAGGCCTCGATTCCCCTGAGCCAGGCCTCCCCCGCCACCCTCGCCTGGCTGAACCAACAAGGAGCCAAACCATGAACCGCGTTCAACGCCCTTCCCGCCTGCAGTTGCGCGCCGCGTTGCTGATGCTGTGCGCAGGTTTCAGCGCCGGCGCCCTGGCCCATAACCCGATGTGCGAATGCAAAGCCGTCGATGCCGAGCAGATCAAATGCACCGGCGGCTTCTCCGACGGCAGCGGCGCACCGGGGGTGACCCTCGATGTGATCGGTTACGACGAAACCATTCTGCTGCCGGGCAAGCTCGGCGCCGACTCGACCGTGACGTTCAAGAAACCGGCGGCCGAGTTTTATGTGCTGTTCGACGCCGGCCCCGGCCACGTTGTGGAAATCGACCAAGCCGACATCGAGGCCCCATGAGCACGCCCACCACCCAAGTCGTCCGCCCGGCCGGTGCCGGGCATGAAACCCTCAATGTTCTGCTGTTGTGTTTACTGATCCTTGCCGTCGCCGGCTCGGTGGTGGCGTGGCGCGGGGTGTCCCATGAGCCGGAGCCGGTCGCCAGCCATCAGCTCGATGCGCGGCGCGATCTCAGCGCCGCCGAGCAAGGCATCTACGCCGACCTGCGGGTGACCCTCGATGAAATTCGCCTGCTGCATGAAGAACAGCAGAGCCTGCCGACGCCACAGACCCTGGCTGAAGAAGGTTTCGCCCCGTTCGCCCAGGACGCCAGTTCGGTCAGCCGTGGCGGGCATGCCTGGCAATTGCTGGCGGACACGGCCTATTTCGGCCACAGCCAGGCGCCCGCCGTCGCCGGTTCGTTCGTGATGCTATTGAGCGCCGACGCCACTGCCGCGCCGGACATCTGGCTCAACCGCGCCGCAGAGCTGCAGACGCCCACCGAACTGACTGACGCCGCGCTGTCCGCCGCCGGCTGGAAACAGATCGTCGCGCAGTTCGATGCCGGTGTGACCCGCGAGCATCGCCACTGAACCTTCGCCTTCACCCGAGAGAAGACCGCTTGCCCATGCTTATTTCCCTGACTCGCCGTCCCCTCCTGCGCACCCTGCTGTTAGGCCTGTGCGCGTGCCTGCTGAGCCCGCTGGCCAGCGCCGATCCGGGCAAACGCCTGCGCATCGGCATCACCCTGCACCCGTATTACAGCTATGTGGCGAATATCGTCGGCGACAAGGCCGAGGTGGTGCCGCTGATTCCCGCCGGCTTCAACCCGCACGCCTACGAGCCACGCGCCGAAGACATCAAGCGCATCAGCGGGCTGGATGTGATCGTGCTCAACGGGGTCGGTCATGACGACTTCGCCGACCGCATGATCGCCGCCAGCGAAACGCCGAACATCAAGACCATCGAAGCCAACGAAAACGTGCCGCTGCTGGCGGCCACCGGTACCGCTGCGCGCGGCGCCGGCAAAGTGGTCAACCCCCACACCTTCCTGTCGATCAGCGCCTCGATTGCCCAGGTCAACAACATCGCCCGCGAGCTGGGCAAACTCGATCCGGACAACGCCAGGGCCTACACCCAGAACGCCCGCGCCTACGGCAAACGCCTGCGGCAGATGCGCGCCGATGCGCTGGCCAAACTGACTCAGGCACCGAACGCCGAACTGCGCGTGGCCACGGTGCACGCCGCGTACGACTATCTGCTGCGCGAATTCGGCCTGGAAGTGACGGCCGTGGTCGAGCCGGCCCACGGCATCGAACCCAGTCCGAGCCAGTTGAAAAAGACCATCGACCAACTGCGCGAACTCGACGTGAAGGTGATCTTCTCGGAGATGGATTTCCCTTCCACCTACGTCGAAACCATCCAGCGTGAGTCCGGCGTGAAGCTGTACCCGCTGTCGCACATTTCCTATGGCGAATACAGCGCCGACAAGTACGAAAAGGAAATGACCGGCAACCTCGACACCGTGGTGCGGGCAATTCAGGAGTCCGGGGCATGACAGCAAAAGAAACCCTCTCTGACACCCCGCCATCCCCTGTGGGAGCGAGCTTGCTCGCGAAGGCGCCGGGTCAGCCAACATCTTTATCGAATGACACACCGCATTCGCGAGCAAGCTCGCTCCCACAAGATGACCGGCAACCTCGCCACCGTGGTGCGGGCGG
>NZ_JASCPO010000245.1:0-8299 GCF_029960145.1 Pseudomonas sp. PS01299
GAGTGTCAGTCGGCATTTCTCTATCTGACCCACCGCTATCGCGAGCAGGCTCACTCCTACAAGGGATCTGCGGTTTCTTGCGATATCCAGTAAACTGCCGCACGTTTTTTCTTCCTGAGTAGTGTTTTCCCCATGCAAATTGCCCTGGCGCCCATGGAGGGGTTGGTCGACGACATCCTGCGCGACGTGCTGACCCGCGTTGGCGGCATCGACTGGTGCGTGACCGAATTCATTCGGATCAACGATCAGTTGCTCACCCCGGCCTACTTCCACAAGTTCGGCCCGGAGCTGCTCAACGGCGCCCGCACCCGTTCCGGTGTGCCGTTGCGCGTGCAATTGTTGGGCTCCGATCCGGTGTGCCTGGCGGAAAACGCGGCGCTGGCCTGCGAGCTCGGCTCGGAAGTGATCGACCTGAACTTCGGCTGCCCGGCCAAGACTGTCAACAAATCCCGGGGCGGGGCAGTGCTGCTCAAGGAGCCAGAACTTCTCAACAGCATCGTCGAACACGTGCGTCGCGCCGTGCCGGCACATATCTCGGTCACCGCGAAAATGCGCCTGGGTTTCGACAGCCCGGACGGCTCGCTGGTCTGCGCCACGGCGCTGGCCGAGGGCGGCGCCGAGCACATCGTGGTGCATGCCCGGACCAAGGTTGATGGCTACAAGCCGCCGGCGCATTGGGAGTGGATTCCGCGGGTGCAGGACGTGGTCAAGGTGCCGGTGTTCGCCAACGGTGATATCTGGAGCGTCGAGGACTGGCGTCGTTGCCGCGAGATCAGCGGCGTCGAAGACATCATGCTCGGACGCGGTCTGGTATCGCGCCCGGATCTGGCCCGGCAGATCGCTGCCGCGCGCGCCGGTGAAGAAGTGGTCGAGATGACCTGGGCCGAGCTGCTGCCGCTGATTCAGGACTTCTGGCTGCAAGCCAAGGCGCAGATGACTGCACGCCAATCGCCGGGTCGCTTGAAGCAATGGCTGGCGATGCTGACGCGCAATTATCCCGAGGCGACGGAGCTGTTTACCGTGCTGCGCCGCGAGACAGAGCCGGACCAGGTCTCGCGCTTGCTCGGTTTGCCGGTCGCCGCCGCAGCCTGAAAAAATCTGCAAATACTCTCTTGGAAACATTTTGGCGGTCCCTATCTAAGGGGTACGCGATGCCGAATTCGGGTCGCGGAGTCAAAAAACCTTGCTGATTGTTTTCAGGAGATTTGAACCATGAGTACTGCATTTTCCCTGGCACCACTGTTCCGTTCCTCGGTGGGTTTCGACCGTTTCAATGACCTGTTCGAAACCGCGCTGCGCAACGAGCCAGGCAGCACCTACCCACCCTACAACGTGGAAAAACACGGTGACGATCAATACCGCATCGTCGTAGCGGCAGCCGGTTTCCAGGAAGAAGACCTGGAGCTGCAAGTCGAGAAGGGTGTGCTGACCATCAGTGGCGGCAAGCGTGATGCCAACGAAGGCGTGACCTTCCTGCATCAAGGCATTGCCCAGCGCGCTTTCAAGCTGTCCTTCCGCCTGGCTGATCACATCGAGATCAAGGCCGCCGATCTGAGCAACGGTCTGCTGAGCATCGACCTGTTGCGGGTGATCCCGGAAGAAGCGAAAGCCAAGCGCATCCCGATCAACGGAGCGCAGAAGCCGGTTCTGCAATAAGGCCGAGCAAGAAAAAAGGGCGCCACTGGCGCCCTTTTTTTGTGCCCGTCATTCGAGCATCTTTTTCAACGCCTCCAGCGCCACCGGCCGACTGTGCAGATAGCCCTGATACAAATGGCAGCCCAGCCCCTGAAGGAACGCCAGTTGCTCCGGCGTCTCCACGCCTTCGGCAATCACCTCCAGTTCCAGGCTGCGGGCCATGGCGACGATGGCGCGGATGATCTCGGCGTCGTTGGGGTCGGTGGTTGCGTCGCGGATGAACGACTGGTCGATTTTCAGGGTGTCCACCGGCAGGCGCTTGAGGTAGGTCAGCGATGAATAGCCGGTGCCGAAATCGTCCATGGCGAAACTCACACCGAGTTTTTTCAGGCGACGCATTTTGCTGATGGTGTCTTCCAGGTTCTGGATGACGATGCCTTCGGTGATCTCCAGTTTCAGCAGCGAGCAGGGCAGGCCGTGGCTGCTCATGCTGTGTTCGATGCGTTCGACGAAGTCGTTCTGGCGGAACTGCCGTGGGCTGATGTTTACGCACAGGCTGAAGTTGAGCGGGTCGACCAGTTTCAGCGCGATCAATTGTTTGAACGCCTCACAGGCCTCATCGAGGATCCAGGTACCGACCTCCAGAATCAGCCCGCTGTCTTCCAGCACCTTGATGAATTCAGTGGGCGATTGCGCGCCGAGTTCCGGGTGATTCCAGCGCACCAGCGCCTCGGCGCCAATGATGCGGTTGTCCCGCGCATCGACCTGCGGCTGGTAGTGCACGTTGAATTCACCGCGCGACAACGCCAGACGTAAGTCAGTCTCCATACGCAGCCGCTCGCTGGCCGCCTTCTGCATGGTGTTGTGGTACATCTGCGTGGTGTTGCGCCCGGAATCCTTGGCCCGGTACAGCGCAATGTCGGCGCGTTTGAGCAGGTCGGTCGGGGTCGAGCCGTGATCGGGAATCAGTGCCACGCCGATGCTCGGTGTCACTTGCAGGCGCTGGCCGTCGAGGAACATCGGCTCCGAGAGCAGTTCGCGAATGGTGTCGGCCAGTTCCCGCACTTGTGCACTGACCTCGTTGCGCGTGCCTTCGAGGCCACTGAGCAGCACCACGAATTCATCGCCGCCGAGACGCGCCACCGTGTCCTCCATGCGCACGCTGGCTTCAAGCCGCGCGGTGATGATTTTCAGCACCGTATCGCCGACCGGATGACCCAGCGAGTCGTTGATGTGCTTGAAGTGATCGAGGTCGAGGAACAGCAGCGCACCGCGCAGGTTGTGGCGCTTGAGCAGGGCAATCTGCTGGCTCAGGCGATCCATCAGCAAGGCGCGGTTGGGCAGATTGGTCAGCGGATCGTGATAGGCCAGATGGCGGATCTGTGCTTCAGCGTTTTTCAACAGGCTGACGTCCCGGGCGGTCAGCAGCAGGCACGCCGTTTCGTTGAGGGTGATCGGTTCGATCGACACTTCAACGGTCAGCAACTCACCGCGCTTGTTGCGCCCGAGCATTTCCTGATGGTGCACGCGGCCCTTGATCTGCAGCTCGGCAAGCAGCGCCGAGCGTTGTTTCTCTTCGGCCCAGATGCCAATCTGGTACACGGTTTTGCCCACCACTTCTTCAGCGCGATAACCGGTGAGGCGGCAGAAACCGTCGTTGACCTCCAGATAGCGTCCGGTGTCACGTTCGGTGATGGTGATCGCGTCGGGGCTGGAGTGAAACGCCTTGGCGAATTTCTCTTCGCTGGCCTTGAGTGCGGCCTCGGAGCGCTGCTGTTGGGTGATGTCGCGCAGGGTGGTGACGATGCACGGCTGATTGCCGACGCTGATCTGCCGGCTGGAAATCACGCACGTCAGCGACTGGCCGTCCTTGTGCTGGACGATGATCGCGACATTGCTCAGGCCCTGTTCGCGGATCACCCGCTCGATACGTTGCAGGCTTTTCGCCGAGGCGTCCCACAGGCCGATGTCCTCGGCGGTGCGCCCGATCACGTCGGCGGCGCTCCAGCCGAAGGTCTGGGTGAAGCTGTTGTTGATCTCGATGAACTCGCCGCTGTCCTGGCGGGTGACGCAGATCGGGTCGGGGCTGACCTGGAACAGCGTGGCAAATTTCTCTTCGGAGGCGACCAGACGTTGCTCGCGCTCGACCTGATCGGTGATGTCCAGCAAGGTCCCGGCCATGCGCAGCGGCGCGCCGTTTTCGTCGCGATAGAGGCGGGCGCGGCTTTCCAGGTAGCGCGAGCTGCCATCCGCCAGTTGCACGCGATAAGTCAGTTGATAGTTGCCGGCCGGGCCTTCACGCAGGCTGCGGTAGGCGTCGCGCATGCTGTCGCGCTCCTCACCGGGCACGCCTTCGAAAAACTCCTCGAACGACTCGTGAAACGGGATCGGCTCCAGCCCGTGCAATTGCGCGGCCCGCGCCGAGCCGTAGAGCATGCCGCTGGGAATGTGCCAATCCCAAGTGCCGAGTTGCGCCGAGTCCAGCGCCAGATCAAGGCGTTCCTGACTGTCTTTCAAGGCGTGTTCGGCGGCTTTGCGTTCGGTGGTGTCGAGAAACGTGCTGAGCAGATACGGCTGGCCTTCGAGTTCGACCTTTTGCGCACTGAGGATACCGTCATGAATCTGCCCGTTGCTGGCGCGGAACTGCACCTCCATGCTGATCAATTCACCTTTGGCCTTGGTCTTTTTCACCAGCTCTGCGCGTTGTTCGGGGTGCACCCACAGGCCCAGTTCCAGTGTGGTGCGACCGATGGCGTCCTGGACCGGCCAGCCGAACAGGCTTTCGAAATACTGGTTGGCTTCGGTGATCAGGCCGTCTTCCTGGCGCGTCAGCAGCACCATGTTCGGGCACAGGTGAAAAAGTGTGGCGAAACGTTTCTCCGAGCTGCTCAGAGCCTGTTCGCGCTGGCGCTGGTGGGTGATTTCGCGAATCACCCCGATCATTCGGGGCCGGCCGTTTTTGTCCGGCAGCAGGCTGCCGCTGATTTCCAGCCAATGCAGGCTGCCGTCGGGCCAGCGGATGCGGTGGTGCATCGCCTGTTCCAGCGGGGCGCCGGCAATCACCGCGTGGAAGGCGCGCACGGTTTTCGCCCGGTCTTCGGGCGGCAGCAGGTCGAGATATTCCAGGTCCTGGGGCAACGGTTGACGTGGATCGAAGCCGAACAGCGCCTGGGTACCCCGTGACCAACTGATCTGCCCGCGCTCGATGTCCCAATACCAGGCACCGAGCCGGGCGCCGTTGAGTGCGGCGAGCAATTGCGGCGCACTCTCCCAGCTCTGCTCGGAACGTCGCGGATCAATGGCCTGAATACGCGGCATCGGCGGAATTCGGTCAACAGATTTCGGCATTGTTAACGGGCCTTGAGCTGATGGTGGCGTTAGGCACAGGGACAGCGGCTCTATAGGAGTAGCACAAGTTAGCCGGGAGTCCCTGGCAGATCGATTTGCGCATCCAGCAAGGCCATGAAAGCCCTTGCCGCATTCGACAGCGTCCGTTCGGTGTGCACGATATAGCCTAGCTGGCGACTGAGCTGTATGCCCGGCAAAGGTATGCGCGCCACCTGTTCATCAAGCATGGTGCGGGGCAGAACACTCCAGGCCAGACCAATGGAGACCATCATCTTGATGGTTTCCAGGTAGTTGGTGCTCATGGCGATGTTCGGCGTCAGCCCTTGGGCTTCGAACAAGCGTTGGACAATGTGATGAGTAAAGGTGTTGCCTCCGGGAAAAACCGCCGGATGACCGGCAATGTCCGCCAGGCTCACTGCGCCATTGCTGATCAGCGAATGCTCCGGCGCCACCACGAAATCCAGCGGGTCGTCCCACACCGGCGCGGCTTTGACCAGTGTGTGCGGCTCCGGCGCCAGGGTGATCACGGCCAGTTCTGCACGGCCATGGAGAATTTCTTCGTAGGCCACTTCCGAATCGAGGAACTGAATATCCAGCGCCACCTGTGGGTAGCGGCGGGTGAATTCCCTCAATAGCGGCGGCAAACGGTGCAGGCCGATGTGGTGACTGGTGGCCAGAGTCAGCCGACCGCTGACTTCGCCGGTCAGGTTGGTCAGGGCACGGCGGGTGTCGTCCAGCACGTTGAGAATCTGATAAGCCCGGGGCAACAGGGCGCGGCCGGCCTCGGTCAGGCCGACTTCACGACCGAGTCGGTCGAACAGCCGCACCTTCAATTGTTGCTCCAGTCCGGCGATGCGTTTGCTGATCGCCGGTTGCGTCAGATGCAGGCGTTCCCCGGCGCCGGAGAAGCTGCCGGTCTCGGCGATGGCGATAAAAGCATTGAGGTTGGCCAGATCCATGGTTCGTATTCCAGTTGGTTATCCAAAGCATAAAAAATATGAATTTGAGTTATTTAATGTAACCCCATAGGATCGGCCTCACAAGCCAAAGGGTTATTGATAAGCCCAGGGCATAGAAACAAGCTGATGAGGAACCGTCTGATGGCCGGCAAAACGCTCTACGACAAGCTCTGGGATTCGCATTTGGTCAAACAGCGCGACGATGGCTCGGCGCTGATCTATATCGATCGTCACATCATCCACGAAGTGACCTCGCCGCAAGCCTTCGAAGGCCTGCGTCTGGCCGGGCGCAAGCCTTGGCGCATCGATGCCAACATCGCGACCCCGGACCACAACGTACCGACCACACCGGAGCGCAAGGGCGGCATCGCCGCGATTGCCGACCAGGTCTCGCGTTTGCAGGTGCAGACCCTCGATGACAACTGTGATGAGTACGGCATTGTCGAGTTCAAGATGAACGACATCCGCCAAGGCATCGTCCACGTGATCAGCCCGGAGCAGGGCGCAACCTTGCCGGGCATGACCGTAGTCTGCGGCGACTCGCACACCTCGACCCACGGCGCGTTCGGTGCCTTGGCGCACGGGATCGGCACTTCCGAGGTCGAGCACGTGCTCGCCACCCAGTGCCTGGTCGCGAAGAAAATGAAGAACATGCTGGTGCGCGTCGAAGGTCAGTTGCCATTCGGTGTGACCGCCAAGGACATCGTCCTCGCGGTGATCGGCAAGATCGGCACCGCCGGCGGTAACGGCCATGCCATCGAATTCGCCGGCAGCGCGATCCGCGACCTGTCCGTCGAAGGCCGCATGACCATCTGCAACATGTCCATCGAAGCCGGCGCCCGTGTGGGTCTGGTGGCTGCGGACGAAAAGACTGTCGAGTACGTCAAGGGCCGTCCGTTCGCACCGACAGGCGCGCAGTGGGATCAGGCGGTTGAAGCCTGGAAAGACCTGGTCTCCGACGCCGACGCCAAGTTCGACACCGTAGTTGAGTTGGACGCTGCACAGATCAAGCCGCAAGTCAGCTGGGGCACTTCGCCTGAAATGGTGCTGGCCGTTGATCAGAACGTGCCGGATCCGGCCAAAGAGATGGATCTGGTCAAGCGCGATTCGATCGTCCGCGCCTTGAAATACATGGGTTTGACCGCCAATCAGGCGATCACCGACATTCAGCTGGATCGCGTGTTCATCGGCTCCTGCACCAACTCGCGCATCGAAGACTTGCGCGCTGCGGCCGTGATCGCCAAGGGTCGCAAAGTCGCTTCGACGATCAAGCAGGCAATCGTCGTACCGGGCTCGGGTCTGGTGAAGGCGCAGGCGGAAGCCGAAGGTCTCGACAAGATCTTCCTAGAAGCCGGTTTCGAATGGCGTGAGCCGGGTTGCTCAATGTGCCTGGCGATGAACCCGGACCGTTTGGAGTCCGGCGAGCATTGCGCCTCGACCTCCAACCGTAACTTCGAAGGCCGTCAGGGCGCCGGTGGTCGTACCCACCTCGTGAGCCCGGCCATGGCCGCTGCGGCGGCGGTGAACGGTCGTTTCATCGACGTTCGTGAATTGATCTGAAGGAGAGCGCAGCATGAAAGCTTTTACCCAGCACACTGGTCTTGTCGCGCCTCTGGATCGTGCCAACGTCGACACCGACCAGATTATCCCGAAGCAGTTTTTGAAGTCGATCAAGCGCACCGGTTTCGGCCCGAACCTGTTCGATGAGTGGCGTTACCTGGATGTCGGCCAGCCGTATCAGGACAACTCCAAGCGCCCGTTGAACAAGGAGTTCGTGCTCAATGCCGAGCGTTATCAAGGCGCCAGTGTGTTGCTCGCCCGCGAGAACTTCGGTTGCGGCTCCAGCCGTGAACACGCGCCGTGGGCACTAGAAGAATACGGTTTCCGCAGCATCATCGCGCCGAGCTACGCCGACATCTTCTTCAACAACAGCTTCAAGAACGGCTTGCTGCCGATCATCTTGAGCGACGCTGAAGTCGATGAGTTGTTCAAGCAGGTCGAGGCCGAGCCGGGCTATCAATTGCAGATCGATCTGCACGAACAGACCGTGACCAGCCCGAACGGCAAGGTGTACCGCTTCGAGATCGACGCGTTCCGCAAGCATTGCTTGTTGAATGGGCTGGACGATATCGGCCTGACCTTGCAGGACGGTGATGCGATTGCCGCGTTCGAGGCCAAGCATCGTGTGAGCCAGCCGTGGTTGTTCCGCGACGCATAAGATTGATGTAGTCAGGGCTGGCCCCTTCGCGAGCAAGCCCGCTCCCACATTTGAAATGCATTCCCCTGTGGGAGCGGGCTTGTTCGCGAAGAGGCCGGCCCAAACAACACAAATACCAGGAAGTGACCATGACCAGCAC
>NZ_JASCPO010000246.1:0-8219 GCF_029960145.1 Pseudomonas sp. PS01299
GGGAGCTTGCTCCCGCTGGGGCGCGAAGCGGCCCTTTTTGGGGACTGCTGCGCAGTCCAGCGGGAGCAAGCTCCCTCGCCACAGGGTTGTTCAATACGTTCAGTTAACGGCCATACGTTGCCACAACGCGTAGTACACCCGCCCGGATTTCTGCTCGCGGTGCAGGCGCCAGTTGCCCGGTAGGCCCAGCGTCGAAGGCGCGGTCTCGCTTTCAGTGTAGATCCACGAATCCGGCGCCAGCCATTGGCGCTCTTCCAGCAGGGCGCAAACGGCCGGCAGCAGGTTCTGGTTGAACGGCGGATCGAGGAACACCAGATCAAACGGCGTGGCGACCTGGGTTTCCAGATAGCGCAGCGCATCGGCGGTCTGCACCTGGCCGTTGGTGCAGCGCAGGGTGCCGAGGTGTTCCTTCAGGCTCGATACCGCTACGTGGCTGGCATCCAGCGCCTGACCCGTGGCCGCGCCACGCGACAGTGCTTCAAGAAACAGCGCGCCGCTGCCGGCGAACGGGTCCAGCACCTTGGCCCCGGCCACATACGGCGCGAGCCAGTTGAACAGGGTTTCGCGCACGCGGTCCGGTGTCGGGCGCAGGCCCGGCGCATCGGGGAAGCTCAGTTTGCGGCTGCGCCATTCGCCGCCGATGATGCGCAACTGGTTCACACCGTTGTGGACGTTCTGCGCAGGTTTTTTAGGACGAGTAGCCATTAATGCTCCGGAACCCCGAGCGGTTGCTCGGCAGGTTTATCAGATGGGGCCGGTAACGGCTTTTGCGGCACGGTCGGGCCAGCGCTGACGATGACCAGTTTGTCCGTGCTCAGGTGTTTGTTCATCGCGTCTTTGACCTGCTCGACAGTCAGGCTCTGGGACTGACGCATGAAGTCATCCAGATAGCTCAGCGGCAGATTATAGAAGCCCATGGCGCCCAGTTGGCCGACGATATCGGCGTTGCTCGCGGTGGACAGCGGGAAGCTGCCGGCCAGTTCGCGTTTGGCGTCGTGGAGTTCTTTCTGGGTCGGGCCGGTCTTCAGATAATCGGCGAGCACGTCCTGCACCAGTTTCAGCGTGCCTTCGCTCATTTCCGCGCGGGTCTGCAGGTTGATCATGAACGGGCCGCGAGCCTGCATCGGGCTGAAACCCGAGTACACGCCATAGGTCAGGCCACGCTTCTCGCGCACTTCGCTCATCAGGCGGGTGCCGAAACCGCCGCCACCGAGGATCTGGTTACCCATCGACAGCGCCGCGTAATCCGGGTCGTCACGGTCGATGCCCAGCTGCGCGAGCAACAGGTTGGTCTGCTTCGACGGGAACTCGATGTGATTGACACTGGCTTTCGGTTCCTGCGGCTGGGCGATTTTCGACAATGCCGGGCCTTTAGGCAGGGCGCCGGAGACCTGATTGGCAATCGCCTCGGCTTCGGCGCGAGACAGGTCACCGACCAGCGCGATCACCACGTTGCCGGCCGCGTAGGCCTTGGCGTGGAATTCACGCAGTTGCGCCAGAGTGATCTTCGGCACGCTCTGCGCATTGCCGTCACTGGAGTGCGCGTATGGGTGGTCGCCGTACAAACGCTTCATCAGCTCGAGGCTGGCGAGTTTGCCGGGGTTCTGTTTCTGGTATTCGAAACCGGCGAGCATCTGGTTCTTGATGCGCGCAAAGGAATCGGCCGGGAAGGTCGGTTTGCCCACCACTTCTGAGAACAGCTTCAGCGCCGGCTCGCGCTGGTCGGCGGCGCTCAGACTGCGCAGCGAAGCCAGCGCCATGTCCTTGTAGGCGCCGTTGCCGAAATCCGCACCGAGGCCTTCGAAGCCTTGGGCGATGGCGCCAACGTCCTTGCCGGCCACGCCTTCGTTGAGCATGGCGTTGGTCAGGACTGCCAGGCCCGGTGCATTGCCGTCCTGACTGCTGCCGGCGGCGAAGATCAGGCGCATGTCGAACATCGGCAGCTCATGGGTTTCGACGAACAGCACCTTGGCGCCTTCGGCGGTGTTCCAGGCCTGCACGTCGAGCTTGCGGCTGGCCGGGGCCTTGCCGTCGAGTTCGGCCAGCGATTGCAGCTTCTGGCTGGTCTTGGCGTTGTCCAGTGCTTCGCTGGCGTCGGTTTTGACACCGGGCATCAGATAGAACGCGGCGGAGCCGATCACTGCAATGGCGATCAGACCAAGCAACAGGCGTGGGGATTTGCGCTCACTCATGAGTCGTCTCCAGTGGCAGGACATGGGCGACGCTGAGACGTTCGCGGGTGAAATACAGCTTGGCGGCGTTCTGGATGTCTTGCGGGGTCACGCTTTCCAGATCGGCGAGTTCGGTGTCCATCAACTTCCACGACAGCCCGACCGTTTCCAGTTGGCCGATGGCGGTGGCCTGACTGGTGATCGAATCACGTTCGAACACCAGGCCGGCGATCACTTGCGCCCGCACGCGCTCGAGTTCTTCGGCGGACGGTGCGGTGGTTTTCAGCTGTTCCAGCAGTTTCCACAGACCGGCTTCAGCTTGCGCCATGGTCTTTTTCTTCTGCGTGTTCGGCGTCGCCGACAGGGTGAACAGGCTGTCGCCACGGGTGTAGGCGTCGTAGCTCGACGAACCGCCCGAGACCAACTCTTCACCGCGCTCCAGTTGCGTCGGGATGCGCCCGCTGTAACCGCCGTCGAGCAGCGCCGAGATCAGGCGCAGGGCGTTGACCGAGCGCTTGTCTTCAGCAGTGGCAATGCTTGGCACGTTAAAGCCGAGCATCAGGCTGGGAAGTTGGGTCTGCACATGCAGGGTGATCTGGCGCTCACCGGGTTCGGCCAGTTCCAGTGGTTTCTTCGCCGGTGGCACGTCGCGCTTGGCAATCGGCCCGAAGTAGCGTTGGGCGAGGGTCTTCACTTCATCGGGGGTGACGTCGCCGACCACTACCAGCGTGGCGTTGTTTGGCACATACCAGGACTGATACCAGTGGCGCAGCTCTTCGACCTTCATCCGGTCCAGGTCCGCCATCCAGCCGATGGTCGGTGTGTGGTAGCCGCTGGCCGGGTAAGCCATCGCCTTGTAACGCTCGTAAGCCTTGGACATCGGCTTATCGTCAGTGCGCAGGCGACGCTCTTCCTTGATGACTTCGATTTCCTTGGCGAACTCGTCAGCCGGCAGGCGCAGATTGGCCATGCGGTCGGCTTCCAGTTCAAACGCTACGCCCAGACGGTCGCGGGCCAGCACCTGGTAATAGGCGGTGAAGTCGTCACTGGTGAAGGCGTTTTCTTCGGCGCCCAGGTCGCGCAGGATCAGCGAGGCTTCGCCAGGGCCGACTTTCTCGCTGCCCTTGAACATCATGTGCTCAAGCGCGTGGGACAGGCCGGTCTGGCCCGGGGTTTCGTAGCTGGAACCGACCTTGTACCAGACCTGCGACACCACCACCGGCGCGCGATGGTCTTCGCGCACGACGACCTTCAGACCGTTGTCGAGGGTGAATTCGTGGGTCGGTTGCGGGTCGGCCGCCAGGGCCGAAAGGGGCAGGCAGACTGTGCTGAGCAGCAGGCCTGCAGCGCGGCGGGCTAGAGCATTCATTCGTTTTTTAACCTGTTGGGCTGCCCGCTTGGTCTTAGCGTCGGCGGGCGAGAGGGTGCTAGGATACTGATCCGTTTTACCGGCGACCACGCCTATCAGGTTTTCAGGCCTGATGCGGTTGTATAGGTTGGCGGCAGAAAGCTGCGGTTTATCGACTAGACTTCGCTTTTTCGCCGATTTTGCCGGTTTAGTCCTTCGTTAATACGAATCTTTGGGGTGCCGCTGGCGCCTCGACAAAATGTTGCGCGTGAACAAGCTGGATGAAACACAGTCTGTTCTGCATCGAATATTTATTTGCCGGGGCGCCCTTATGGCGCGTCGCTACCGTGAGATAGCCGTCCTCCATGTTTGGTTCCAACGACGACAAGAAGACCCCAGCTGCGGCTGGCGAGAAGAAAAGCCTGTTCGGATGGCTGCGTAAGAAACCGCAGGAACCCGTCGTCGAACAGCCGCCCGCGATTCCTGAACCGGCTCCGACGCCAGCGCCTGCTATAGAAGAAGAGCCGGCGCCGATCGTGCTGCCGATCGCCGAGCCGGTGCTGCAACCGGTCGAGTCCGAGCCAGAACCTGAAACCCCGGTGGCGGCCGAGCTGCCACTGACTCCGGCGGCCGAGCCGTGGCTGACCTTGCCGGTGGCGGAAGAACCGGTGGCCTTGGTCGAAGAGGCCGCGCCGCATGTGACGCCGCCGATTCCTGCACCTGCCGCGTTCGTCCCTGAAGTCGCTCCGGCGCCAGTGGTTGAGCCGGTTGTCGAGCCTGCGCCGGCTGTTCCCGAGCCAGTGACCCCGGTGGTCGTCGCCCCTGTTGCGCCGGTCGCTCAGCAGCCCGAGCCTGCACCTGCACCTGCACCTGCACCTGCACCTGTCGTCGCTGCTCCGGTGGTGCCGGTAGAAGTGGTTGCTGAAACGCCAGTGGAAGCCCCGCGCAGCGAAGAAACCAAAGTCGGCTTCTTCGCCCGCCTCAAGCAAGGCCTGTCGAAAACCAGCGCCAGCATCGGCGAGGGTATGGCCAGCCTGTTTCTCGGCCGTAAAACCATTGATGACGACCTGCTCGATGAGCTGGAAACCCGACTGCTGACCGCCGATGTCGGTGTCGAAGCCACCACGCAGATCATCCAGCGCCTGACCCAGAAGGTCGCCCGCAAAGAATTGGCCGACGCCGACGCGCTGTACAAGTCGTTGCAGGCCGAGCTGGCGGCGATGCTCAAGCCGGTCGAGCAGCCGCTGAAAATTGCCTCGCAGAACAAGCCGTTCGTGATTCTGGTGGTCGGCGTCAATGGCGCTGGCAAGACCACCACCATCGGCAAACTGGCGAAGAAGCTGCAACTGGAAGGCAAGAAAGTCATGCTCGCCGCCGGTGACACCTTCCGCGCCGCTGCCGTTGAGCAGCTGCAGGTCTGGGGCGAGCGCAACAAGATCCCGGTGATCGCCCAGCACACCGGCGCCGACTCCGCGTCGGTGATCTTCGACGCCGTGCAGGCCGCAAAGGCCCGTGGCATTGACGTGCTGATCGCCGACACCGCCGGTCGTCTGCACACCAAAGACAACCTGATGGAAGAACTGAAGAAAGTTCGCCGGGTGATCGGCAAGCTCGACGCCGACGCGCCGCACGAAGTGCTGCTGGTGCTCGACGCCGGCACCGGTCAGAACGCGATCAACCAGGCCAAGCAATTCAACCAGACCGTCGAACTGACTGGCCTGGCGCTGACCAAGCTCGACGGCACCGCCAAGGGCGGGGTGATTTTCGCCCTGGCCAAGCAGTTTGGTCTGCCGATCCGCTACATCGGCGTCGGTGAAGGCATCGACGATCTGCGTACCTTTGAAGCCGAACCCTTTGTCCAGGCACTGTTTGCCGAACGGGAGCGTTCATGATTCGTTTCGAACAGGTCGGTAAACGCTACCCGAACGGTCACGTCGGCTTGCATGAGCTGAGCTTTCGAGTGCGTCGTGGCGAGTTTCTGTTTGTCACCGGTCACTCCGGTGCCGGTAAGTCCACGCTGTTGCGCCTGTTGCTGGCGATGGAGCGTCCGACCAGCGGCAAACTGCTGCTGGCCGGGCAGGACCTGAGCACCATCAGCAACGCGCAGATTCCGTTCCTGCGTCGGCAGATCGGCGTGGTGTTCCAGAATCACCAGTTGCTGTTCGATCGCACGGTGTTCAACAACGTCGCGCTGCCGCTGCAGATTCTCGGCCTGTCCAAGGCCGAAATCGCCAAGCGCGTCGATTCGGCGCTGGAGCGCGTGGCGCTGTCGGATAAAACCGATCTGTACCCGGGCGACCTGTCCACCGGTCAGCAACAGCGCGTCGGCATCGCCCGCGCCATCGTCCACCGTCCAGCCCTGCTGCTGGCGGACGAACCGACCGGTAACCTCGACCCGCGTCTGGCGGCCGAGATCATGGGCGTGTTCGAAGACATCAACCGACTGGGCACCAGCGTGCTGATCGCCAGTCACGACCTGGCGCTGATTGCGCGTATGCGGCACCGCATGCTGACCCTGCAACGCGGCCGACTGATCGGCGACGGGGAGGCCGGCGTATGAGTGCGACACGCAGTCCGAAGGTTTCCGAGCGCGTGGCCCCGAAAGCCGCCGACCCGCAACCGCCAAAGAAGAAAAAACACGACGATGACGACGGCCCGGACTTTTCCACGCTGTTGCGTTCGTGGATCGAAAGTCACCGTGCCAGCCTGCTCGACAGCCTGCGGCGCCTCGGCAAGCAGCCGATCGGCAGCTTCTTCACCTGCATGGTGATGGCTGTGGCGCTGAGCCTGCCGATGGGCTTGTCACTGCTGATCAACAACGTCGAGCGTCTCGGCGGTTCGTGGCAGCGTGCGGCGCAGATTTCGCTGTACCTGCAGCTGGATGCCACGCCCGCGCAGGGTGAATCGTTGCGCGAGCAGATCAAAGGCATGCCCGGCGTCGCTAATGCCGAATATGTCGGTCGTGATCAGGCGCTGGAAGAGTTTCAGCAGCAGTCCGGTCTGGGCGAAGCCCTGCGCGAGCTGCCGGAGAACCCGCTGCCGGGCGTGGTGCTGGTGACCCCGAACGAGGTCGACAAGCCGACTCTGGAAGCATTAAGACAAAAACTTTCCGAGCTGCCGAAGGTACAACAGGCGCAACTTGATCTAGTCTGGGTCGAGCGTCTGGCCGCCATCCTCAAGCTCGGTGACCGTTTTGTCTTCGGTCTGACGGTGCTTTTGGTGTCTGCATTACTTTTGGTGATAGGCAATACCATTCGTCTTCATATTGAAAACCGCCGCACAGAGATAGAAGTGATTAAACTCGTCGGCGGCACTGACAGCTATGTACGTCGCCCCTTCCTTTATATGGGCGCGTTGTATGGCTTCGGTGCGGGTGTTCTGTCCTGGGGTGTGCTGGCGTTCGGCCTGAACTGGCTGAACGACGCGGTGGTTGGACTGGCCGGCTTGTACGGCAGTGATTTCGCGCTGGCCGGAGTGCCAGTTGCCGACGGTCTGTCGCTCTTGCTTGGCGCGGTGCTGTTGGGTTATATCGGTGCATGGATTGCAGTCGCACGTCATCTCAGGGAGCTGGCGCCGAAGTAGAATCTTTTTTGCGCGTGATTGACCTTGCGGTTTTTTTGGGAACTTGTACTTGAATTCCCGGTCAATTTTTCGCAGTGCCGAGAGGCACGAGTATGTAAGTGGGAGGTTTTTTCGCATGACCAATTCTTTGCAACCTGCGTACGCGTTGGTTCCGGGTGCGAACCTGGAAGCCTATGTGCACACCGTCAACAGCATTCCATTGCTGACGCCGGAGCAGGAGCGTGAACTGGCCGAGAGTCTCTACTATGAGCAGGATTTGGGGGCGGCTCGGCAGATGGTGCTCGCCCACCTGCGATTTGTCGTACACATTGCCCGTAGCTATTCCGGCTACGGTCTGGCTCAGGCTGACCTGATCCAGGAAGGTAACGTCGGCCTGATGAAGGCGGTAAAACGCTTCAACCCGGAAATGGGTGTGCGTCTGGTGTCGTTCGCCGTGCACTGGATCAAGGCGGAAATTCACGAGTTCATCCTGCGCAACTGGCGCATTGTGAAGGTCGCGACCACCAAGGCCCAGCGCAAGCTGTTCTTCAACCTGCGCAGCCAGAAGAAACGTCTGGCGTGGCTGAACAACGAGGAAGTCCACCGTGTGGCGGAAAGCCTTGGCGTCGAACCACGTGAAGTGCGCGAGATGGAAAGTCGCCTGACTGGCCATGACATGGCCTTCGACCCGGCTGCAGAAGCTGACGACGACAGCGCTTTTCAGTCGCCGGCCAACTACCTGGAAGACCACCGGTACGACCCGGCGCGTCAACTGGAAGATGCCGACTGGAGCGACAACTCCAACCACAACCTGCACGAAGCGCTGGAAGTGCTGGACGAACGTAGCCGCGACATCCTCTACCAGCGCTGGCTGGCAGAAGAGAAAGCCACGCTGCACGACCTGGCGCAGAAGTACAACGTATCGGCCGAGCGGATCCGTCAGCTCGAGAAGAGCGCGATGAACAAGCTCAAATTGTCGATCGCCGCATAACCGGCGCTCAGGCAAACAAAAACGCCCCGATCAGCGATGATCGGGGCGTTTTCATTTCTGTTTCAACACAAATCCCTGTGGGAGCGGGCTTGCTCGCGAAGGCGTCGTGTCAGTCACCGACAATGCTGGCTGACCCACCGCCTTCGCG
>NZ_JASCPO010000247.1:0-7971 GCF_029960145.1 Pseudomonas sp. PS01299
GGCTTGCTCGCGAAAGCGGTGTGTCAGTCGACTTCTGTGTTGAATGATCGGCCGCCTTCGCGAGCAAGCCCGCTCCCACAGGTTTCAGTGGTGTTCACTCCATCGTGTATACCCACCGGTACAAAGCCAAAACACCCAGGACATCTTGCCCCTTGAGTCTGCACAAGCCGGTACACCCACCGGTTCTACAGTCCAAGGAGTGAGCCCATGATCGGTAGCGTCAGCAACTACACGAGCTATACCAGCACCAGCAGCACCACCCAGAACGCCCGCAGCCAACAACTGCAAAAGCAACTGTTCGCTAAACTCGACAGCAACGGCGACGGCGCGGTGGACCAGGACGAACTGAAAAGTGCTCTGTCGCAGAAATCCGACGATGGCCTGCTGGTCAACCTGAGCAAGCAATTCGGCGATCTGGACAGCGACGCCAGCGGCAGCCTCAGCGCCGAAGAAATGACCGCGATGGCGCCTCCGCCGCCACCTCAGGATCAAGCACCGAACACCGACCTCGCCGACGCCCTGATCAGCGCCCTCGACGCCGATGGCGACGGCGCCATCAGCAGTGACGAACTGCGCAACGGCCTGACCAGCGCCGGCAGCAGCGCCGACAGCAACCAAATCTTCTCGGCCCTGGACAAGAACAAGGACGGCACCGTCAGCCAGGACGAACTCACCGCCAGCCTCACCCCACCACCTCCGCCCCCGCAACAAGCCTCCAGCGACGAACTGTTCAGCCAACTGGATGCCGATGGTGATGGCAACATCAGCGCTACCGAACTGAGCAGTGCCCTGCAGACCAGCGACAGCACCTCGACGAGTAGCACTGATACCAGCGCTGCATTGCTCAAGGTACTGGACAGCGACAGCAGTGGCGGCGTGAGCAGCGACGAACTGAAAGCGGCGCTACAGGCAGGTCGGGAACGCCCGCCCGAAGAACAGACCGCTAGCACCCAGACCACCAGCGAAGCGCTGAACCGGATGATTGCCAACTTGAGCAAGCAGTACTCGCTGGACAATGCTGCGCCGGTGGGCAAATACCTGAATGTGGCGACTTGAGTTGATGGGGTGATGAGTGATCGTTTCCATGCAGTGGTGTGGGAACGGTCATTTGGGTGTGGCCGTGAGAAGCTGGTTGCCTGATATGCCTCTTCGCGAGCAGGCTCACTCCTACAATTGGATGGAGTGCATTCAGTTGGAGATTGTTCGGCTATAAGGCCGCCTTCGCGAGCAAGCCCGCTCCCACAGTTGGATTGGGGGTGGTCAGTTGGAAATTGGTCGGCTGTCAGGACGCCATCGCCAACAGGCTGGCTCCCACAATTTTTAACTGTATGCACCGCACGCGGCGAAGCCGCCCCACTCAATGGCCGAGTGTCAGCTCGCCGAAAGCTCTTGATCTTGACCTACGGGCGACATCGGAAGGCTGAGTGGAGGGATTGATCCGGGGGTGGGAGCGCAGCGACCGTTTGGCGAAGCCAAACACAGCGAGAGGAGGTGCAGCGAAGCAAACCGTAGGCGCTGCGCCCGGATCAATCCCGGAGCGAAGGGACCCCGAGCCCCAGCGAGCGGGCCGAACGTAGGAGCAAGCGTTTTGGGTTACTTTTTAGGCGTTTGTAAAAAGTGACTCGCCGTAAGGGCGAAACCGCCAGCCGCCACACCCAAACCAACGGATATGCCCACAACCCCAAAAAAGCCAAGGCGCCTAAACCCGAGCCTGACTCTTGCTCCAATCCGTCAACAAACTATAGGCCACCGCCAACAACGTAGGCCCGATAAACAACCCGATAAACCCAAACGCAATCAACCCGCCAAACACCCCAAGCAACACAATCACCAACGGCAGATTCCCCCCGCGGCTGATCAGATAAGGCTTCAACACGTTATCCACGCCACTGATGATGAACGTCCCCCAGATCCCGAGAAACACCGCCATCCCGTATTCACCTTTCCAGGCCAGCCAGGCCGTGGCCGGAATCCACACCAACGGTGGCCCCATCGGAATCAGACTCAACAGAAAGGTCACGATCCCCAGCACCAGCGCCCCCGGAACCCCGGCAATCAGAAAGCCAACCAACGCCAGAACCGCCTGCGCCGCCGCCGTACCGATCACCCCGTTGACCACCCGCTGCACGGTGCCGGCCACCAGCTCGATGTAATACCCGGCACGCTCACCGATCAGGCGCTGCAGCAGACCGTGCACAAACGCCGCCAAGCGCGGCCCGTCGCGATAGAAAAAGAACACAAAGACAATGCTCAGGGTCAGCTCGAGAATCCCGCCGCCGATCTGCGCACTGCGCGCCAGCAACCAGTTACCGACCTGCCCCAGATACGGTTTGATCGACACCATCAGCGCTGCGCCCTGCTGATCAATGCTGTTCCAGATCCCCACCAGCCGCTCGCCCACCAACGGCACGCTGCCGAGCCAGACCGGCGCCTCCGGCAGACCATCGACCTGCACATCCTTGATGAACGCCGTGGCATCGCGCACGTGATCGGCCAGGTTGAACCCGAGCCACACCAGTGGCGCCGCCACCAGCAACATCCAGCCCAAGGTCAAAATAGCTGCGGCAAGTGATTCGCGGCCATTGAGCCAACGGGTCAGCAGACGCATCAGCGGCCAACTGGCGAACGCCAGCACCGCGCCCCAGAACAGCGCCGACCAGAACGGCGCCATCACCCACAGGCTGGCACCGAACAGCACCAGCAGGAGGATTTGCACCAACAGCCGATCGTTATTGAGCATGTACAGTCTCGAAGAAGTCAGTCGGTCAAAGAGTAGGCGAACACGCCGCGCGTGCACGCCCGATGCAGCTTACCGCAACAGATCGATGCGCAGGCCAGAGCCGTCGGCGCTCCCCGCCTCCATCCGTGCCGCCCGTACCCCCTGACCGATCAGCGCCTGACGCCAGGCCTCGGCCTTGGGTCCGGCAATCGTCACGCGTTGGGTGGTGTCGAGGTTCAAGCCACGGGAAATCAGTCGTAACCAGGTGTCATCCGGATCGCCGGTCAGCTTGGGGAAGTCCAGTTCACCGGTACTTTTGAGCTGTCGCAACAGCGTGGCCGAGGTCGGCAGCAACACGCCCAGCGGCGCGCCCGCTTCGAACTGTTCGACATGCAGGTAGGCTTTGCGATTGCCGCGGGTGATGCTGTAGAGCGCGACCAGGGTGTTGTCTTTCGGTGCGGCCAGACGCAACAGCAGATAGGCCTGTTGCTCATCGGCACCGTACAGCTTGGAGTTGCCGAACACTTCATTGGCCCACAGGCTGCTTTCGCCACAATCACGGGCCTGGCACCAGAACAGCAACTCGGCGTCCTGCTTTTGCAGGGCTTCGCGGGCGACGGTGAAGGCTTCGGTGGCGGAATGCTCAGGCGGCAACTCGTAGGTGACCGAAGTGGTCTGGCCGCGCGCCGTGACCTGGCCGTCAAAGCGCAACTGGCCGCTGATCTTGCGGATCGAGCCCAGCGGATAGATCCGCTCAAGCTCCACAGGAGGGCGATAGTCAACGATCTGCGCATCGGCCAGACGCGGCACGATCTGCAAATCCTGGCTGCCGGGCACGTCGGCGGCGAACGAAACGGAACTGAAACAGCACAGCGCCAACAGACTGAGTGACCGCATAGTCAGGCTCATCGGATCGGCATGGCTTGGCGGGTCAGGGGCGCAGCGGTATAGAAATCCATCGTGTTTGTCTCCCATTTCAACCCGCCCAGCCTCGACAGTTGCCCGGTGCAAGTCAAGGAATGGCGAAGAAGCGATTGAAACAGTCTGCGACAAGGTCGGCACCGGACTCATCGTTCAGGTGCAAATGATGCCCGCCCGCCAGCTGTTCCTGGCTAAAGGGTAGCCGCTCCAGCAACTCCGGATGTTTGGCCAGCATGCCGTCGGCGGCGACCACCAGTTGCGCCGGGCAGTTGATGCGCTGGACGAAAGCCATCGCCTGCTCTTGAGTCAGGCGCAGCGGTGACGGCAGGGTCAGGCGATTGTCGGTGCGCCAGGTATAACCGCCGGGCACCGGCATCAGACCGCGTTGCGCCAACAGTTCGGCGGCTTCGCGACTGACCGCCACCAAGCCCTTCATCCGTGCTTCGATAGCGCGGTCGAGGGTGTTGTAGACCGGCTTGCGCTTTTCGCGCAGATCCAGTTGCGCCTGCAGGGCCATGCCCATGCGCTCGGCAGCATTTTCGCCTTTGTCCGTAGGAGGAATCACCCCGTCGATCAATGCCAGATGAGTGATGCGCTCTGGCAACGAGCCGGCCAGCACCAGCGAAACGATCGCGCCCATCGAATGCCCGAGCAGACCGAAGCGTTTCCAGCCCAGTTGCTCGGCGACCTGCAATACGTCATGGGCGTAGTCCCACAGCGCATAACCGGCGCCATTCGGTCGATGCCCGGAATGCCCATGCCCGGCCATGTCCAGGGCGATGATGCGCAAACCTTTGAGCTTGGGTGCCAGGCGCGCAAAGCTGTTGGCGTTGTCGAGCCAGCCATGCAGGGCAATCACCGGCAGACCGTCCTCGGGGCCGAACAAGTGCGCCGCCAGTTCGATATGCGGCAGGCTCAAGCGCACTTCTTCAAAGGTCGGGCTCATGCGCAGTCCTTCTGTTGGCGGCGCTCCCAGCGCGTAAACAGCTCTTTGAGCAGGCGCGCCGTGTCTTGCGGACGTTCCAGCGGAAACATGTGCCCGCCGGGCATGCTCAATGCTTCACCCTGCGGCAGGCGCCCGACGAATCGGCTGTGATGACGCATGACCACGCGGCTCTTGTGGCCACGCACCACGGCCAGCGGCACCTGCAATTGGCGCGTGCGGCCCGGACTGGTGTGCGGCACGCCGCGATAGATACTGATTTCGGTGGCGGGGTCGAAGCGCAGACGCAGCTTGTCGCCGACCGCATGCAGCCCGTGTTGCAGGTAGGCATCGAAACATTCCGGATCGAAACCGCGAAACAGGGTCTTGCCGGCAAAATAGCTGCGCGCCGTGTCGAGATCGGCGAACTCTTCGCGCCGCCCCAACGTACGTCCGGCCGGGGTCAGCCTGTCGATGAAGCCGAAACGCTTGGCCGCGCGGATCACCCACTGGTCGGTGCGAGTCAGCACCGGTGAATCGAGCATGACCACGCCGCGATACAGCTCAGGGCAGCGCAATGCTGCGTGCAAGTGCAACACGCCGCCAAACGAATGGCCGACGCCCCACACCGGTTGATCCTGTTGCTGCAAATGGTGGATCAGTTCGTCGACCAGGTTGTACCAGTTGTCGTCCGCCGGGAAACGCGGGTCATGGGCATGCTGTTCCAGATGCGCGACCCGATACTCGGGCGCCAGCGCCGCGAACAACTTGCCATAGGTGCCCGAGGGAAACCCGTTGGCGTGGGCGAAAAAGATCGGTTGCGACATGCAGGTTTATCCATGAGCGGAAACATGCCGCTGATTGTCCGCAAGACCGCGCCCCGCAGCAATGACCGTAACTGCCAGGAATGATGACAGTCCGGACAGCATGATGGTGTTTCAGGGAGATCGCTTCCCCCTCACCCCAACCCTCTCCCCCAAGGGGGCGAGGGGGAAAGGGAGCTGATCTGCATGAATTTCAAAACCTGAACTCGGCTCGATAGCTCAGGTCGGCGCAACTCGAACATCCAGCCCGATCAGTCCCCTCTCCCTCCGGGAGAGGGTTAGGGTGAGGGCGGCTGCTCGCCCAATGGCACCACCGCCATGGTCAAACGCGACACACAACTGGCCTTGCCTTCATCGCTGGTCAGGCGGATGTCCCAGACATGCGTGGTGCGACCGATGTGAATCGGTTTGGCCACCGCGGTCACCCGCCCGCTGCGCAAACCGCGCAAATGGTTGGCATTGATCTCCAGCCCCACGCAGTAGAACTTGCTGGCATCGATGCACAGATAACTGGCCATCGAACCGACGGTTTCCGCCAGCACCACCGAGGCGCCGCCGTGCAGCAGACCGTAAGGCTGGTGGGTGCGGTGGTCGATGACCATGCTCGCCGTCAGCGATTCCTCGTCGAAGGACTCGAAACGGATATCCAGCACTTCGCCGATGGTGTTTTTCTGGATTGCGTTCAACTGCTCGATGTTCGGAGTGGTGCGCCACAAGCTCATCGCTGGCTTCCTTTGTTGTTTTGGTGGTCACTCAATCCTGCCACAGCACCGCCTCGCTGCGCGCGCTCCATTCTTCAAACCGCGCGCCGTAGGTGTCTTCAATGACGTTGCGCTTGATCTTCAAGGTCGGCGTGAGAAAACCGTTTTCCACCGCCCAGCTGTCCTTGACCACCACCAGCCGGCGCAGGCGCTCGTGTTTGTCGAGCACGGCGTTGACCTCTTCGAGCAGTTTTTCCAGGCTCGAATGCAGACTGGCCCGCCCTTCGTCCTGATTGACCGTCGAGAGCACGCACAAGCCCAGCGGCGCACTCAGGCCATCGCCGACAACACAGACCTGTTCGATCCGCGAGTGCACCGCCAGCCGGTTTTCAATCGGCGCCGGGGCGACGTATTTGCCTTTACTGGTCTTGAAGATTTCCTTGAGCCGGCCGGTCAGACGCAAGCGCCCCTCGGCATCCTGCTCGCCCTTGTCGCCGGTACGCAGGAAGCCGTCCTCGGTGAGGGTCTCGGCGGTTTTCTGCGGCTCCTTGAAATAGCCGAGCATGTTCGCCTGACTGCGCACCTGCACCTCGCCGGACTCGTCGATCCGCACCTCAACCTCCGGGCACGGTTTGCCGATCCAGCCCTGTTTGTATTGGCCCGGCAGGCAGATGTGCGAATAGCCGCAACTCTCGGTCATGCCATAGACCTCCAGCACATCGAGGCCGAGTTTCTGATACCAACTGAGCAAGGTCTGCGGCACCGGTGCCGCGCCGGACAGGGCGACGCGCAAGGCATCAAGACCCAGGCCGGCCAGCACCTTGTGCCCGACCCGCTTGCCAAGGAACGGCAGGCCGAGCAGGAAATCCAGGCGTTTAGCCGGAATCTTGCCGTACACGCCCATCTGGAATTTGGTCCAGATCCGCGGCACGCCGAACATCGCCGTGGGCCGCGCCCGCTGCAGATCGGTGATGAAGGTGTCGAGGCTTTCGGCAAAGAACACGGTTTGCCCGGTGTAGATCGAGGCCAGCTCAACGAACATGCGTTCGGCGACATGGCACAGCGGCAGGTACGACAGCAGCCGGTCTTGCTCGTTAAGCCCGAACAGTTGCGTGCCGCGAGTCGTGGCGAACCCCAGATTGGCAAAACTGTGCATCACGCCTTTGGGCAACCCGGTGGTGCCGGAGGTGTAGATGATGGTTGCCAGTTGCTCGGCAGCAGGACGCGGGTTGTCCTGGATCGGCGAGCTTTTTTGCAGGTCATCCCAACTAAAATCGAACTCGCCGGGCGGGTGCAGCGGCAGGCTGATGGTCGGCAAATCCGCCGGTACACCGACCGACATGCCCGGCCAGTCATCAAGCTTGCCGATGAACGCCAGCACACTTTCCGAATGCGTCAGCACCTGATTCACCGAGTCGGCGGTCAGGTTGGGATACAGCGGCACCGAGACGTGCCCGGCCATCCAGATCGCCAGATCGGCAATGATCCAGTGCGCGCAGTTTTTCGAGATCAGCGCGATGTGGCTGCCCTGCGGTAATTCCCGCGCGCGCAGCCAATGCGCGGCACAACGCGCTTGATGACCGACGTCGGCCCAGGTCAGGGTCTCGACCTGCCCGCCACCGATGGGCTGCACCAGAAAACGCTGGCGCGGGTGCCGGGCCTCACGCTCGTAAAACATATCCAGCGGCAAACGGAAGGCGGCAGACATGCGACTCGCTCCTGTTTTTTGGGTCTGGAGCAAGCGTAGTCAACCAAGCAAGTGCTTGGTTGGAAAATTCAAACAAATAATTTCAACTGAAAATGAGGGCCCTGTGGGAGCGGGCTTGCTCGCGAATGCGGTCTATCAGTGACATTTACAGTGACTGACACAGCGCATTCGCGAGC
>NZ_JASCPO010000248.1:0-7928 GCF_029960145.1 Pseudomonas sp. PS01299
CGATAGCGGTCTGACATTCAACATTGCTTTGACTGTCAGACCGCTATCGCGAGCAGGCTCACTCCTACAAGGTTATGCGGTGTTTGAGAGGGTTACTTACGGGCCACAATCACCGCGCGCATCGGCGCTGGCAGCCCTTCGATGGTCTTGCTGTGATCCTCGGGATCAAGGAAGTCGCTCAACGATTGATACTTCATCCACTCGGTACCGCGTTGTTCTTCAACGGTGGTGGTGCTGACGTCCACGCATTTCACATCGGTGAAACCTGCCCGACGCAGCCACAATTCCAGCGCCGGTACCGACGGCAGGAACCACACGTTGCGCATTTGCGCGTAGCGATCTTCCGGCACCAGCACCTGATGCTTGTCGCCTTCCACCACCAGCGTTTCCAGCACCAGTTCGCCGCCCTTGACCAGGCAATCCTTCAGCGCCAGCAAATGCTCGATCGGCGAACGTCGGTGGTAGAACACACCCATCGAAAACACTGTGTCGAAGCCTTCAAGGTTCGGCGGCAGGTCTTCGAACGGGAACGGCAGGTGCCACGCATTCGGCTCGGACAGATAACGCTGCACGGCCTGGAACTGGCAGAAGAACAGCCAGTTCGGATCGACGCCGATCACGCTGTCGGCACCGGCGCCGAGCATGCGCCACATGTAGTAGCCGTTGCCGCAACCGACATCGAGGATGCGTTTGCCCTTCAGATCCAGATGCGGGGCGACCCGCGACCACTTCCAGTCCGAGCGCCACTCGGTGTCGACGTGTACGCCGAACAGGTCGAACGGCCCCTTGCGCCACGGCGACAGGCCCATCAGCGCGGTGCGCATCTGCGCGCGGGTTTCGTCGTCGCAGTCGGTGTCGAGTTTCAGGCCGTTGAGCAGATCGACTTCAGTCGGCTCAAGTTTCGGCAACGCGTCCAGCGCGCTCTGCCAGCGCTCCAGATCGCCGTGACCTTTCTCCATTTTCTTGTCGAGTTGCCCTTGCAGGGTGTTGGCCCAGTCGGCCAGCGGGCTACCGGCCAGACGGCGGGCGAGGGGGGACAGATCAATCATGGCAAGGCAATCAACGAGGCAAAGTTAAGACACTGGAACCACGGCACGACTTTCGAGAACCCGGCGGCCAGCAGGCGTTCGCGGTGTTCTTCGAGGCTGTCGGGCTTCATGACGTTTTCGATGGCGCTGCGCTTCTGGGCGATTTCCAGTTCGCTGTAGCCGTTGGCGCGTTTGAACGCGACGTGCAGATCGGTGAGCAGCGCGTGTTCTTCGGCATCGTTGAAGCGCAGCTTCTCCGAGAGAATCAGCGCGCCGCCGGGCAGCAGCGACTGGCGAATACGCGAGAGCAACGCGGTGCGCTGCTCCGGGGCGATGAATTGCAGGGTGAAGTTCAGTGCCACCACCGAGGCCGGTTTGAACTCGAGCGCGAGAATGTCGCCTTCGATCACTTCGACCGGTAACAACTCCTGAAACATCGAATCCTGACCGTTGAGGTACTCGCGGCAGCGTTCGACCATCGCCGCCGAGTTATCCACCGCGATCACCCGGCAACCGTCGGTGCGCACGTGACGGCGCAAGGCTTGAGTCACGGCGCCGAGCGAAGCACCGAGGTCGTAAAGCACGCTGTTCGGTTGAGCGAATTGCGCCGCGAGTACGCCGAGGTTTTCGACGATGGTCGGGTAACCCGGCACCGAGCGCTTGATCATGTCCGGGAACACCCGCACCACGTCCTCGTTGAAGGCGAAGTCAGGCACCTGGGCCATCGGCTGGGCGAAAATGCGATCGGGTTCTTTGCTCACGGCGGTTCCGGCGGTGTTGATGAAAAGGCCGGCATTTTAGCCAAAGTGGCGTCGGGATGCTTGGGTTGTCCGACGTGGCGAGGGGATTTATCCCCGATGGGCTGCGAAGCAGCCCCAAGATCTGTGCCTGCGGTCTGTCTGACATACCTGATTGACCGGTTTCAGGGCCGCTGCGCAGCCCATCGGGGATAAATCCCCTCACTACAAAATTAGCGGTGTTTCACGGAAAACGCCGAAGCGGCAATCCCCCACTGCCCCAGCCAGTAACTGAGGATGATCACGTACGGCGCGGCGTGGAATGGCGATACGAAGCGATCAATGCCGATCACACTGTCGGAGAACACGAACGCCAGCGCACCCGCCGCCGCCAGCAGCGCCGAGCGCTTGGGCACATCGGTGCCGAGGCGGGCGAGGGCGCGCCAGAGCATGGCGCTGATCGCGGTGCCATAGACGAGCACTGGCACTAGCAACGGCCCGAGGCCACTGGAAATCAAAATCCCCAGCAGCACCGCGCCGACGCCGAGCGCGAGCACCAGCGGCAAAAGCGCCAGCCGTTTGCAGTCGCTGAGGTAAGCCTTGAGATACGCCAGATGCGCCACCAGAAACGCACCGAGGCCAAACACAAACAAATCCCCCGGCCACGCCAGCAACACGTCACCGAGCACAGAGAAAATCAGCCCCAGACTGATCCAGCGTCGATAGTCGCTGGGTGGCGCATCGTGCAGCCAGCCGAGCAGCGCCAGCACCGGTAACGGTTTGACCAGCAGGCAGAGCAATGCCGCATGCGTGCTCACACCGTAGAGAAACGTCACCGCGCCCATCAGCGCCAGAATCAGCCAGCCCACGATCAGTTCACCGAAATGGCGCAGTCGAAGGTTTCTGCCGGTTCAACTTCCGGTTCCCAGGGCTGCTGCGAGGTCAGGCGCAAGCGGCCGTTGCCGGTGGCAAAGGCCTGGAAGCGCCAGGTGGAAAAACCGCCCGCGCCGACCATGCCGGAATCTTTCGGACTGCTGTAAACCTCAGGGCTGAGTGCATGTAGCACGCCGCCGGCGGAATCCTGAATTGCCCAGCGATAGCCCGTGGTCGGGTTGCTCGGCAGCATCACGATCAGGTTTTGTCCGTTGGTCAACTGCACGGGGCATTCGCTCTGGTTTTCCACGGTCACGTTCTGTTTTGGCTGCGTGGCGCAGGCGGCCAGCAAAGAGAGGGCGAGAGGGACAAACAGGCGAGTGGCGGACATAGGCTCAGTGGCTCCGGCGTTGACGACGAACGGCGAGCATAACTGAAGATGAGACAAAGTGTGACGGTGAGGCGGTTCTGTGGTGTTGCCACAGACGCCTTCGCGAGCAAGCCCGCTCCCACAGTAGTTGTGTGGTGACCACAAATGCTGTGTTCACTACAGAACCCTGTGGGAGCGGGCTTGCTCGCGAAGGCGGCGTGTCAGGCTCTGGATAACTGTCAGAACAACACTTTCGCCACATCCGCAAAGCGCTTGGCGAAGTGCACGGTAATGCCCTCCTTCAGATAATCCGGCAACTTAGCGTCGGCCGATGCAAAAATGCTGACTTTGATCAGCAGCAGACTATTGATGGATCATGGTAAATGAGCAAATAACAGGAAAACTTTCGTCACTGCCCTCTTTTGTGAAACTTATATCCATCGCACAGGAGTAGCGATGGGTGACAGGGTCAAGGTTGAGAAAAATAACGCCTTCTCCCGGAATGGTCCTAAAAAAATCGGCGTTAAAATTTCCGTCATATTCGACTCTGATATTTTCTGCAGGAAAGTCATGCCTGCCATTGTCCGGATACTTCTGGTCTTTTTTTGTCAGGAAAACCCTGACGTTTCTTGAAAAGTTCGGTTGGTCAGGACGGCGGTAGATTCCTTCCAGGGCTAGGGTTTCTTTATGAGTACTTATGATTAGTTTATCGGTCGAGAAGTTGACGTCCTCTGGAATGTAGGCTGTCAAAATACCGCGAGCAAACGTCCTTGCATCTTTTGAGTTATTCATCTTGAAGCTCCTGTGTCTAACCTGGGGGGAGAAACAAGGTAGAGCTTATTCAAGATAGAAAACTTCGGAACTGTCAGAAATGTCAGTTTTTTATATCGCTTGGCAATTATGAAGTGCTCGGCTATGCGAAGAAGTATTGGTCGTTATCGTTGTTTGATTGATAACGACCAATGTCTAAATCAGAACAAAACTTTCGCTACATCCGCAAAGCGCTTGGCGAAGTGCACGGTAATGCCTTCCTTCAGATAATCCGGCAACTCCTCAAAGTTGCCCCGGTTCGGCTCCGGCAGGATCAGTTCGAAGATCTTCTGCCGCCGCGCCGCGATCACCTTCTCACGCACCCCGCCAATCGGCAGTACATGCCCGGTCAGGGTCAGTTCGCCGGTCATCGCCACGCCTTTTTTCGGCGGCTGATTGCGGGCGAGCGAGAGCAGGGCGCTGGCCATGGTCACGCCGGCGCTCGGGCCGTCTTTCGGTGTGGCGCCTTCCGGCACGTGCAGGTGGACGAAGGCCTCGTCGAAGAATTTCGCATCGCCGCCAAACTGTTTCAGGTGTGAGCTGACGTAGCTGTAGGCGATCTCCGCCGACTCTTTCATCACGTCACCCAGTTGCCCGGTGAGTTTGAAACCACGGTTGAGCGTGTGAATTCGCGTGGCTTCGATCGGCAGGGTCGCGCCGCCCATGCTGGTCCAGGCCAGACCGGTGATCACACCGGTGCCCGACAGCACTTGTTCATTGCGGAACACCGGATGGCCCAGCGAGGCTTCGAGGTCTTTCGGCCCGAGCTTGATCACTGCTTTCGGGTCGTCGATCAGCTTCATCACCGCTTTGCGCACCAGTTTGCCCATCTGTTTTTCCAGTTGGCGCACCCCGGCTTCGCGGGCGTAACCGTCGATCAAGGCCTTGAGTGCGCTGTCGCTGATGCTCAGGCTGCCCTTGGACACGCCAGCCTTTTCCAGCAGTTTCGGCCACAGGTGACGCTTGGCGATGGCGACTTTTTCTTCGGTGATGTAGCCCGACAGGCGAATCACTTCCATGCGGTCCAGCAACGGCCCGGGAATCGAATCCAGGGTGTTGGCGGTGCATACGAACAGGACTTTCGACAGGTCCATGCGCAGGTCGAGATAGTGATCGAGGAATTCGACGTTCTGTTCCGGGTCGAGGGTTTCCAGCAGCGCCGACGCCGGGTCGCCCTGGTAGCTTTGGCCCATCTTGTCGATCTCGTCGAGCATGATCACCGGGTTCATCACTTCGACGTCTTTCAACGCCTGCACCAGTTTGCCCGGTTGCGCGCCGATGTAGGTGCGGCGGTGGCCCTTGATCTCGGCTTCGTCACGCATGCCGCCGAGGCTGAAGCGGTAGAACGGCCGGCCAAGGGATTCGGCGATGGATTTGCCGACGCTGGTTTTACCCACGCCCGGCGGGCCGACCAGCAGCACGATCGAGCCGCTGATCTCGCCTTTGTAGGCACCGACCGCGAGGAATTCGAGGATGCGATCCTTGATGTCGTCGAGGCCAGCGTGGTGTTTGTCGAGTACCTTGCGCGCGTACTTGAGGTCGAGTTTGTCCTCGCCGTACACGCCCCACGGCACCGAGGTCGCCCAGTCGAGGTAGTTGCGGGTGACCGCGTACTCCGGCGAGCCGGTCTCGAGGATCGACAGTTTGTTCATTTCCTCTTCGAGGCGTTTCTGCACCTGTGCCGGCAGGACTTTGCCTTCCAGGCGTTGTTCGAACTGTTCGAGATCGGCGCTGCGGTCGTCCTTGGTCAGGCCGAGTTCCTGCTGGATCACCTTGAGTTGTTCCTTGAGGAAGAACTCACGCTGATGCTCGCCGATCTTGCGATTGACCTCGGCGGAGATCTCTTTCTGCAGGCGCGCGACTTCGACTTCCTTGCGCAGCATCGGCAGGACTTTTTCCATGCGCTTGAGCATCGGCACGCAGTCGAGCACTTCTTGCAGCTCATTACCTGTCGCCGACGTGAGGGCGGCGGCGAAGTCGGTCAGCGGCGACGGATCGTTGGGGCTGAAGCGGTTGAGGTAGTTCTTCAGCTCTTCGCTGTACAGCGGATTGAGCGGCAGCAGTTCCTTGATCGCGTTGATCAGCGCCATGCCGTAGGCCTTGACCTCGTCGGTCGGCTCGGTGGGCTGGTGCGGGTATTCGACTTCGACCAGGTACGGCGGGCGGTGGTGCTTGAGCCAGGTCTTGATGCGTACGCGGCTCAGGCCTTGGGCGACAAATTGCAGTTTGCCGTTTTCACGGCTGGCGTGATGGACTTTGACCAGGGTGCCGTATTCGGGGAGGGCGCCGGTGTTGAAGTGGCGCGGGTCTTCCTGGGGCGTGTCCATGAAGAACAGGGCCAGGGAGTGGTGGTCGGATTTGCTTACCAGGTCGAGGGTTTCGGCCCAGGGTTCTTCGTTGACGATGACTGGCAGCACTTGGGCCGGGAAGAACGGGCGGTTGTGGATCGGGATGACGTAGACCTTGTCCGGCAGGTTCTGGCCGGGCAGGGCCAGGCCTTTGCCGGATGAGGTGTGTTCGATGTGTTCTGCTTCGGTGTAGTCGTCTGGGTTGTCCGGGAATTCTTGCTGGTCGCTCATGGGGCACCTGCGCAATGGGGTATGGGTCTTAGATGGGGCAGGCTTTGGGTGGTTTCAATGGGGGGCGGTGTTTCTGCTTGTGCGTTCAGGGTTTTGACAGGCGTCACGCTTTGGGCTTGGCGGCCTTTGGGCCGACCAGGTTCTTGGGGTTTTGGGGGTATATCCGTTTTTTTGGGTGTGGCGGCTGGCGGTTTCGCCCTTACGGCGAGTCACCTTTTCCAGACGCCGAAAAGGTAACCGAAAAGGCTTGCTCCTGCGTTCGGCCCGCTCGCTGGGGCTCGGGGTTCCTTCGCTCCGGGACTGATCCGTGGGGCAGCGCCTCCGGTTTGCTTCGCTGCACCTCCTCTCGCTGTGTTTGGCTGCGCCAAACGGTCGCTGCGCTCCCACCCCCGGATCAATCCCTCCACTCAGCCTTCCGACGTCGCCCGTGGATCAAGATCAAGAGCGGTACTCGAGCTTGCGCTCATTGTTTTGAGTGGGGCGGCTGCGCCGCATGGGGCATACACGAATCAAAACTGTGGGAGCTGGCTTGCCAGCGATGGCGGCCTGACAGCCAACCGATCTCCAACTGAATGCACCGGGTTCAAACTGTAGGAGTGAGCCTGCTCGCGATGGCGGCCTACGAGCCGACCCATCTCCACCTGACTCACCCAATTCCACTGTGGGAGCGAGCTTGCTCGCGAAAGCGGTGTGTCAGTCACCGCAAGTGTTGGATGTGCTGACGCTTTCGCGAGCAAGCCCGCTCCCACTATGGCTCAGCTGTGTGCCGCAGATTGGGTGATTTCCACATTATCCAGCACCCGATTCACCGCCAGTTCGGCGAGCATGATGATTTGCTGAATGGCCAGTATCGTCCGGCGCTGCGGGATGTCGATGTACGCGGCGATGTCGCTGGTCATGAGGCTGGCTTGGGCCAGTGATTCGCAGGCGTGAACCAGCAGGCTTTCGTTGTCCATGTCCGGGGCGACCTGGAACATGCTGCTGGGTTTGTGGAATCTCACCGCGGCGGCGGAGGGCTTCAGGTAGTGATCCAGCGCACGCTCGGCGGCGTCGTGGAGTTTTCTGGAATCGAGGGATTCGTAGGGGGAGGTTTCGGGGGGATTCGGTGTGGGTTTGATCATGATGAATTCTCAGTTGGTGAAGTGGAGCTACCTTCAATTGCCGCGACGCAATCTGAGGTGGCAGCTGTACGCGGGTTCGCGGACCGATAACTGAGGAATCGGCATACCCCCAAAGAAGGTATCCCGCGCACAGCCGCCATGACACAACCAACAGGCATCCGAGGTGCTGTCAGGTTCGCGATTATGCATCAGTTATCAGGCCGCGACGCCCGGCCGCTGAATTTCCAGCGACCACCAGAGCCTATCCAGCCAATTTCCGAGGCACAACCGACGCGACTTGTCGGAAAACTCCCGCGTATAACGCGCTTCTGTAGGACGGACACCGTCCAGTGTGGGAGCGGGCTTGCTCGCGAAGGCAATGTGTCAGCCGGCAAACTCATTGGTTGATACACCGCTTTCGCGAGCAAGCC
>NZ_JASCPO010000249.1:0-7903 GCF_029960145.1 Pseudomonas sp. PS01299
GTCCCCTGTAGGAGTGAGCCTGCTCGCGATAGGGCGACCAGCTTCAACATCGTTGCTGACTGACGGACCGCTATCGCGAGCAGGCTCACTCCTACAGGTATTACGGCTGCCCCGGATTCTTCAGTACCCCTGAACAACTGTGGGAGCGAGCCTGCTCGCGAAAGCGGTGGATCAGCCAACATTGTTGTCGACTGACACTCCGTCTTCGCGAGCAGGCTCGCTCCCACAGGGGTGTTGCGTGATTCAGGACTACCGGGTTATTGCCCCGGAACATCCTTGCGCAGTTTCACCGGATCCTGCTGCTGTTTCTTCCGGGCCATCGCGCCGCGCAGTTTGATGTTGATCGCTTCCACCGCCAGCGAGAACGCCATGGCGAAGTAGACGTAGCCTTTCGGCACATGCACGTCGAACGACTCGGCGATCAGTACGGTACCGACCACCAGCAGGAACGACAGCGCCAGCATCTTCAGCGACGGGTGCTTGTCGATGAATTCGCTGATCTTGCCCGAGGCCGCCATCATCACCAGCACGGCGACGACGATTGCCGCGACCATCACCGGCACATGGGAGACCATGCCGACGGCGGTGATTACCGAGTCCAGCGAGAACACGATGTCGATGATCGCAATCTGGATGATGGTGTAGAGGAAGTTGCCGCCCTTGCCCGAAGGCTCGTCGCCGCTTTCGTCTTCGCCTTCCAGCGCGTGGTACATCTCCTGCGAGCTCTTCCACAGCAGGAACAGGCCACCGAAGAACAGAATCAGGTCGCGCCCGGAAATACCCTGGCCGAACACCACGAACAGGTCTGCGGTGAGGCGCATGACCCAGGTGATCGACAGCAGCAACAAGATCCGCGTGATCATCGCCAGGCCCAGGCCGAAAATCCGCGTGCGCTGCTGCATGTGCTTGGGCATGCGGCTGACCAGGATCGAAATCATGATGATGTTATCGATGCCCAGAACGATTTCCAGGGCGGTCAGGGTAAAGAAGGCAACCCAGATTTCGGGGTTGGTCAGCCAATCCATGTGTATTCCTTTGAGCGAGTGTTAAACCATGACGCCAGCAAGCAGCTGGCGTCATGGTGAGTGAATGCCGTTACAACGTGCTGAACAGCGGGAAAGTCCCCAGCAGCAAGGCGGCCACCAGTATGCACAGGCAGACCAGCACTGCCCACTTCAGGGTGAAACGTTGGTGATCACCGAATTCGATACCGGCCAGCGCCACCAGCAGGTACGTCGACGGTACCAGCGGGCTGAGCAAGTGGACGGGCTGACCGACGATCGAGGCACGGGCCATTTCCACTGCGGTGATGCCGTAATGGCTGGCCGCTTCGGAGAGCACCGGCAACACGCCGTAGTAGAACGCGTCGTTCGACATGAAGAACGTGAACGGCATGCTCACCAGCGCCGTGATCACCGCCAGGTACGGGCCGAGGAAGTCCGGAATCACTGCCAGCAGACTTTTCGACATGGCGTCGACCATGCCGGTTCCGGACAGGATACCGGTGAAGATACCCGCAGCGAAAATCAGACTGACCACCGACAGCACGCTGCCGGCGTGGGCCGCAACGCGGTCCTTCTGCATTTGCAGGCACGGGTAGTTGACGATCATCGCGATGCTGAACGCCACCATGAACAACACCGGCAGCGGCAGCAGGCCGGCGATCAGGGTGCACATCAGCGCCAGGGTCAGCAGGCCGTTGAACCAGATCAGCTTCGGACGACGGGCATCGGGGAACTGCGAGACGCTGATTTCGCTGTGATCGATCTCGTCGCCGATCAGGTGCAGCTCGCCCAGACGCGCACGCTCACGTTTGCCGTAGAAGTAGGCAATGATCAGGATCGCCACCACACCGGCGGCCATGGCCGGGATCATCGGCACGAAGATGTCCGACGGGTCGACATGCAGCGCACTGGCGGCACGGGCGGTCGGGCCACCCCACGGGGTCATGTTCATCACGCCACCGGCGAGGATGATCAGACCGGCCATGATCCGCGGGCTCATGCCGATGCGGCTGTACAGCGGCAGCATGGCGGCCACGCAGATCATGTAAGTGGTCGCGCCGTCACCATCGAGGGAAACGACGAGCGCCAGCACGGCGGTACCGACCGAAACTTTCAACGGGTCGCCCTTGACCAGTTTGAGGATCTTGCGCACGGCCGGGTCGAACAGGCCGGAGTCGATCATCAGGGCGAAGTACAGAATGGCGAACATCAGCATCACGCCGGTCGGCGCAAGCTTGGTAATACCTTCGAGCATCATCGGGCCGATCTTCGGCGCGAAACCACCGAACAGGGCGAACAGGATCGGGATGATGATCAGGGCGATCAGCGCAGACAGGCGCTTGGTCATGATCAGGAACATGAACGTGATGACCATGGCAAAGCCAAGGAAAGTCAGCATGGGATTACTCCAGGCGTAGCGCGGCTAATTGAGTGAGCGGATCGGAAGGGATCAGCGCAGAACGGGAAGCACGAGACGTACGGGCGGAGTTTCAGCGAGAAGGCGGGCTACAGAGGACATCAGAATCACCATTGTTGTTGTTAATTGGGCCTGACGTGCGAGCGATCACACGCATCGGCCAACCGGTCTGTTGCCGGTAGTGGCGGCGATCCTAATCGGGCAACCTTTCAGCTACCTTTCGCTGACGAAAGCTTCAGGCGAATGGCCAACCGGCTGTCGGATGCGGCTAGAGTCAATCATTTCGGGGACGGGAGGGCAGGGACATGGAAGAAGTGCACAGCGGTGGCTGCCACTGCGGACACATCCGCTATCAGTTCAGCGGGCCATTGCAGGACATTGCCCACTGCCACTGCTCGATCTGCCGCAAGGTCAGCGGTGGGATTGTCACCACGTGGATTACCGTGGCGGCGGCCAGCGTCCAGTGGCTGAGCGGCACGCCATCGCGCTATGACTCGTCGAGCAGTTGCGCGCGGTATTTCTGTCCACGTTGTGGCGCGCAGCTGGCGCTGGTGACATTGCTCAGCCCTGAGAGCATCGATGTGACCATCGCCACGCTGGATCACCCGGAGCGGGCGCCGGCCGAGCGGCACATCTGGACGGACAGCCAATTGCCCTGGCTGCATCTGGACGAGCATCTGCCGGGCGAGCCTGAAGAAACGCTTTGATCAGAAAATAGACAGATCCAGCGGCCGCATCGCGCCCATCCAAATCGCGTGCTCGGTGTGATCGAGCAAATCATCGCCAGTGTCGGGGTGCAAAAACACCACCAGCCCCTTGCGATTGAGCGCCAGCCACGGCAACACCTCACCGATCAGCTCCGGGCCGAAAGCCAACTGGCAGCTCCAGTCTGGATGCGGGCCGACCGGGCGCTCATGGACGCGCCCCATCTTCAGAGGAAACAACTGCGCCGCCTGTTCACACAAAGCGCGCGCCTGATCAATTGAGTCAGCGTCGAAATAGACGTGGGCGTGATAGCCATTGATTGCGTGCATCTGAAAGCCTCTGAATCGGTTCGAACCCTCGGCGCAGGCTGCGTGTCACACGCCATACGAGGGACAACAAAAAGGAATCAGCCATGAAAAATGCCGAAACCCCGACGGTGAAAGTGGTGCTCTATGGTGCCATGGCCAGCCTGGGCGGTGCGTTGATGGCTGAAATGCTGCGCCGTCAGCACGAAGTCATCGCGATTCTCGACGATTTGAACGTACTCGCACCACGTCCGGGACTGCGCACCAAAAGCGGCGATCTGTTCGATGCCGACCGGGTCAAGCAAAGCGTAGCGGGCAGCTCGGCGGTGATCTGTCTGCTGGATGCTCCGGGGTTGCCGTTCAGCAGCGACCATGTGGAAAGGTCCGTGGTGCTCGGCCCGGTGGAACAGGTGCTGGCGGTCGATGCATTGGTCGACGGCCTGCAAGCGGCCAACGTTTCCAGGCTGTTCCTGGTGGGGAATTTTGCCGTGCTCGACGAGCCGGAGCTGGACGACGGGTTGCAACGCCACGCCGCCGAAGAAATCCGCGAGGCCCTGCAAAGCAGCCCATTGCAGTGGACGCTGGTGAATGCGCCGCACGGGGTGGCGGGGCTGACCATTGAGCATTTCAGTCAGGTGGGCGGCAATCTGGAGCCGGGGCTGGCGGAGCCGCTGGAAAGGCTGAACCGGGTCGCGGTGGGGATTGCCGATGAGCTGCGGTTGAATCTACATGTGGGGCAGCATGTGAATTTTGTCGCGACCTCAGGTACGTAAAAAGATCGCAGCCTTCGGCAGCTCTACATTTGAAATGCGACTCCCCTGTAGGAGCTGCCGCAGGCTGCGATCTTTTGCTGTTTACACCGCAATCGAAGGCAGCGCCATTCCCGTCAGGGATTCGGCGCTGCTGGCCTGCTCGGCCATTAACCAGTCGACAAACTGCTGAATCAACGCGCCCCGGCGTTTGCGTTGCGGCAGCACCACGTAATAACCGAGGCGCGACAACGTGGTCTCGGCGATCGGCCGACACAGCAAGCCTTGGCTCAGCAAGTTATCCACAAGGTGGCGCCAGCCGATGGCCACACCCTGACCGCCAATCGCCGCTTGAATCAACAAGGTGTAATTGTCGAAACGCAATTGGCCCGGTGCTGGCGGGGTACTGATGCCCAGTTCGCGAAACAGCCCGCTCCAGTCAAACCAGTTGCTGCTGTTTTCACCGCGCAGGTGCAGCAGCGGCAACTCCAGCAACGCCTGGGCAGGCAAGGGCAGGGCACGCTCCTTGAGCAATTGCGGACTGCACACCGGAAATACTTCCTCGCTGAACAGCCAATGGCTTTCGCCCTGTTTGAAACGCCCGTCGCCGAACAGGATCGCGACATCGATGTCGGTGCGCAGCATGTTGTGGTTGCGCTCGCTGGTGACCAGGCTGACATCGACGTTCGGATTGGCTTCGTGGAAGCGGTGCAGGCGTGGCATCAGCCAGTAAGCGGCAAAGGCGAAATCGGTGGCGACTTGCAATACCTCATGTTGCTGCTGCGTACTGATCGCGCTCAATCCTGCGTCGATATTCTGTAAACCGAGCTGAACCTGCTCGAACAGGATCGCGCCGCCCTCGGTCAGTTCAATACCGCGATAGATCCGGTCAAACAGTCGTACTCCCAGCTGTTCTTCCAGACGCTTGATCTGCTGGCTGATCGCTGGCTGCGTGGTGCCCAGCTCAACCGCCGCCGCAGTAAAACTGTGATGACGCGCCGCCGCTTCGAATGCGCGCAACAGGTCGAGGGACAGATTGCCGAGGGCATCATACATAAGCTGTGCTTATCCTAGTCATTGTCCGGCGCAGGCTTTACCGGACGGGGCATGGACTCCATGCTCGATCGCAGCAATGTCGCATAAATATTCACTATGGAATGCCGCGATCACATGAAGCGCAAGAACATTCTTTTCATCATGGCCGATCAAATGGCCGCGCCAATGTTGCCAATCTACGGCCCGTCGCCAATCAAACTGCCGAATCTTTTGCGCCTCGCCGCTCAGGGCGTGGTGTTCGATGCCGCTTACTGCAACAGTCCGCTGTGCGCGCCGTCGCGTTTCACTCTGGTCAGCGGCCAGTTACCGAGCAAGATCGGCGCCTACGACAACGCCGCCGATTTCCCTGCCGATATTCCGACCTACGCCCACTACCTGCGTCGCCTCGGTTACCGCACCGCGCTGTCGGGCAAGATGCATTTCTGCGGCCCGGATCAGTTGCACGGTTATGAAGAGCGCCTGACCAGCGACATCTACCCGGCCGACTACGGCTGGGCGGTGAACTGGGACGAGCCGGACGTACGCCCGAGCTGGTATCACAACATGTCGTCGGTGCTGCAGGCCGGGCCGTGCGTGCGCACCAACCAGCTCGACTTCGATGAAGAGGTGGTGTTCAAGGCCCAGCAATACCTGTTCGATCACATTCGCGAGGACGGCGATCAGCCGTTCTGCCTGACCGTTTCGATGACTCACCCACACGACCCGTACACGATTCCCAAGGCGTTCTGGGATTTGTATGACGATGGCGACATCCCGTTGCCGACCACCCCGGAACAACATTCCCTCGATCCGCACTCGCAGCGCCTGCTCAAGGTCTATGACCTGTGGGACAAGCCATTGCCTGTGGATAAGATTCGCGATGCGCGCCGTGCGTACTTCGGCGCGTGCAGCTATATCGACGCCAACGTCGGCAAACTTCTGCAAACCCTCGAAGATACCGGGCTGATCGATGACACCATCATCGTGTTCTCCGGCGACCACGGTGACATGCTGGGAGAGAAGGGCCTCTGGTACAAAATGCACTGGTTCGAGATGGCCGCGCGGGTACCGCTGTTGATCAGTGCGCCGGGGCAGTTCGCTGCCGGCCGGGTTAGCGCGGCAGTGTCCACCGCCGACCTGTTGCCGACCTTCGTTGAACTGGCCGGCGGCACCTTGGAGCCAGGCCTGCCGCTGGATGGCCGTTCGCTGTTATCACATCTGCAAGGGCAGGGCGGGCATGACGAAGTATTCGGCGAATACATGGCCGAAGGCACCGTCAGCCCGCTGATGATGATCCGTCGCGGCGCCTACAAATTTATCTACAGTGAAAGCGACCCGTGCCTACTCTTCGATGTACACAACGATCCGCGTGAACTCGAAGAACTCAGCCAGTCGCCGCAACATCGCCAGCTGTTCGACGATTTTTTCGCCGAAGCGCGGGCCAAGTGGGACATCCCGGCGATTCACCGCGAGGTGCTCGCCAGCCAGCGCCGCCGGCGTTTTGTCGCCGACGCCCTGACCATCGGCAAGCTGAAGAGCTGGGATCACCAGCCGCTGGTGGACGCCAGTCAGCAGTACATGCGCAACCACATCGACCTCGACGATCTGGAACGCAAGGCCCGTTATCCACAACCCTGCCAAAACCAATAATGTAAGGGGAAGTCCATGCGCAAGTTATCCACAGCACTGATGATTGGCCTGCTGGCTCTGGGCAGTGCCTCGGCATTCGCCGAGCAAAGCTGCGAAACGGTGAAAATGGCCGACCCGGGCTGGAGCGACATCGCCGCGACCAACGCCATCACCGGGTTTCTGCTGGACGGCATGGGCTACAAGGCCAAGGTCGACACCCTCGCGGTGCCGATCACCTTCGGCGGTTTGAAGGACGGTCAGGTGGATGTGTTCCTCGGCAACTGGATGCCGGCGCAGCAGGGCTTCTACGACAAGTTCGTCGCCACCGGTGACGTCACGCAACTGGCGAAGAATCTCGACGGCACCGAGTTCACCCTGGCCGTCCCGGATTATGTGTGGGATGCCGGTGTGCATGACTTTGCCGACCTGAACAAATACGCCGACAAGTTCGACAAGAAAATCTACGGCATCGGCTCCGGTGCGCCAGCGAACATCTCGCTGCAGGAAATCATCAAGAAGAACGACTTCGACCTCGGCCAGTGGAAGCTCATCGAATCCAGCGAACAGGCGATGCTCGCCGAAGTGTCGCGGGCAGTGAAGAAGCAGAAATTCGTCACCTTCCTCGGCTGGACCCCGCACCCGATGAACGTGCAGCTGAAGATGCATTACCTCAAGGGCGGCGAGAAGTATTTCGGCGACACCGGCAGCGTCTACACCCTGACGCGCAAAGGCTACGCCGAGGCCTGTCCGAATGTGGGCAAGTTGCTGACCAACCTGGCGTTCACCCAGGACATGGAGAACAGCATCATGGCTGAGGTGGTGAACAAGAAAGTCAGCAATGCCGATGCGGTGAAGGCATGGATCAAGGCCAATCCGGCGGTGCTGGACAAGTGGCTGGAGGGGGTGAAGACCGTGGATGGCAAGGATGCTTTGGCGGCTGTAAAGGCAAAGCTTTGACCATAGGGTGGCTTTGAATTTTGCTCGGCTTGAGATTTTTGCCCCCTCACCCCAGCCCTCTCCCCCAGAGGGGGCGAGGGGGAAGGGAGCCGATCTTTATGT